>DASWUT010000776.1:0-2564 GCA_036401455.1 Gemmatirosa sp.
ACGCCCCGGGATCCGTCGCCCGCCCGACCCGCCGAAGATCACGATCCCGCCGGGCCACGGCATCCGGCCACGGCCGTGGTCGCGCTCGCAGTGGTCCGCGTCGCCGATCGCGCCGCCGCGTATGACGACCCCCCCGCCGTCGGGCGGCGGGGACGGCGGCGAGGACGCGACCGCCGGAGCGGGGTCGACCCCCGGCGTGAACGTGCCCGACCCCGCCGACTCGGTGCTCGCGGGCGCGGACGCGACCTGTTCGGTCCCGCGGGCTGCCGGCGCCGGCGCCGCGTCCGGCGTCGCGGTGGCTGGCGCCGACGTGACTGACACCGCCCTCGCTGGGGCGAGCGCGATCGCTGGCGTGCGTTCGGCGACGGTGCGGGTCGGCGCGTGCTGGAGCGCGGTCGAAGGTGGCACGTGGCGGAGCGCGCGCGCGTGCACGACCGAAGGCGGCGACGCGACCGGCGCACGCGCCGTGGCCCGGGAAGCGCCGCCAGGTGCGGGGCTCTCGCCCAGCTCGAGCGGCGAGACGAATCGTACAGGCGCGGTGCCTCGCGCCGCGGGGGCGAACGCGGCGGCCGCCGCGGCGGCATCGAGATCGCGCCGCAGATCGTCGGCGGGCACGCGACCCGGCAATCGCTGCGACGCGGCCACTGCCACGACGCCCAGGATGCTCGCCACGACCACGCTCGTGGCCGCCATGCCGACGCGCGAGCCGCCGCGGAACGCTTGGAATGCCGATCCCGCCATATTCTCTGCTCCAGGCCCGCCGTTGCCCACGCGTACCGGCGGCCGCGGGCGGGCCGATCGGTTCGGCGACGCATCCCGACCCGGACGCGCGCTGCTGATGAGGGATCGCATGAGAGATAACACGTGGTCCAGCGCGCGTGAGGGGCGTGTCGCGCCGCGTCGACCGCGCCGCCTCGCCGTCTCGCTCGCGTTGACGAGTTTGACTGTCGCGGGCGGCACGGCCGTTTGCGGCGCGCCAGCGGCCGAGCGCGCGGCCGCGCCGCCCGCTGACGCCGGTGTTCGTGACGCGGCCCTCGCCGACACGCTCGTCGGCCTCATCACGACCGCGTACGACTTCTCGCGCCCCGGCGTCGAGCAGCGCCTGCTCGGACTGTACGCGCCGGGTGCGTTCGTGGTGTCAGCGGCGGCGGGGCGCATCACGACGTCGCGCGCGGCTCTCGCGCAGCAGATCGCGGGCTTCTGGAGCCGCGTCGGGCAGAACATGCGCGATCCGCGCTTCGTCGTCCGCGAGCGCTACGCGACCGCGCTCGGCCCCGATGCCGCCGCGCTCACCCTCACCTACGCGATCCCGCACCAGACGCCAGAGGGCCGTCCGCACACGCTCGCCGGAGCATGGACCGCCGTCTTTCAGCGACGTGGTGGGCGCTGGGTGATCGTGCAGGAACACCTGTCCGACCTCCCCGCCCCCGCCGCGATCGGTCAGCTGCCGTAGCGCGGTGGGGGCGCGTCGCGCGGAACACCGCGACGCCCGCGCCGGGGGCCGCGCAGCACACTGCACCGGCTGGCGTTAGGCGCGAGGCACGACCGGCTACTCGAAGTCGAGCGCCAGATCCATCGCCGGGGCGGAATGCGTGAGCGCGCCGACGGAGACGAAGTCGACCCCCGTCTCCGCGATCGCACGCACCGTGTCGAGGCGCACGCCGCCCGATGCCTCGGTGAGCGCCTTGCCCCGGCACAGCATCGCGCAACTCCGCATCTCGTCGAGCGCCATGTTGTCGAGCAGCACGATATCGGCCCCGGCGGCGAGCGCGGCCTCGACCTGTCCGAGGCGATCGCACTCGACCTCGACGCTGGCGCCGGGTGGGGCCATCTCGCGCGCGCGCCGAACGGCGAACGCGATGTCCCCATCGACCGCCGCCAGGTGGTTGTCCTTGATCAGCACGGCCGAGGCGAGGTCGAGGCGGTGGTTCGCCCCGCCGCCCGCGCGCACGGCGTACTTCTCGAGTCGGCGCCACCCGGGCATCGTCTTGCGCGTGTCGAGGATCCGCGCGCCGGTGCCCGCGACGGCGTGCACGTAGCGCGCGGTGAGCGTCGCGACCCCCGACAGGCGCTGCACGAAGTTGAGCGCGACGCGCTCTGCGCTGAGGATCCCGCGCGCATGGCCCGAGAGAAAGACGACCGGCGTGCCCGCCGCGACCTCGACGCCGTCGGGCACGTCGACGCGGACGGTCACGCGCGGGTCGATCTGCCGGAACGCCTCGACGGCGAGCGCGATGCCGGCGAGCACGCCCGCCTGCCGCGCGACGATCTGCCCGCGCGCGTGTCGGCCCGGGAGCACGGTCGCGAGCGTCGTCACGTCGTTGAACGCTTCGTCCTCATGCAGCGCCTCGCGGACGAGCAGGGACAGCTGTGCCGGCGTCAGCGGGAAGTAGAGTGGGTCCACGGGGGTCGCGACCGGAATGACGTCAGCGACCGTCGCGCCGTCCGGATCGGCGGGCGGGGCGGCGCCCGGCGGGGAGCCCGCGGGCGGGGAAGCGAGCGGCGCATCGGCACGCGCGTCGAGCCCGAGCCGGAGCATCCGCGCGAGCGTCGACTCGGCGGCC
>DASWUT010000777.1:0-1979 GCA_036401455.1 Gemmatirosa sp.
GCCCGCGCGGTTTCCGTGCCGCCCTGAGGCCCCGGCGGTCCGCTCCTCCCGTCCCGCGGGTCTTCGTCCGCGCCTCACTCCGTCCGCGGTCCCTGTCCCGCGCCATCTCGCACGTCCCGCTGCGTCGTCCGACGTACACGCTCGTCCAACGTCCCGCTCCACCCGTCGCAGTATCCGAGTCTGCACCACCGGGTCTCCGAGCTTCCAGTCCCGCCCGCCCCCGCCAACAGCCTCTTCCGCTTCCCCGCCCGTCCCGCCTAACGACGGTGACGGGTACGGCGGGACGAGCGAAGCGGGCCGGACACCGCGAGACGGATAAATCGTTCCCTCAACCTCGCACCGCAACGACCACTGCCCCCCCCGCCAGTACCAGCGCTCCCCCGATGAGCCAGCGATGCATCACCGGGTGCCGCACTCCCGTCAGCCCTCCCACTGCCATGCAGAGCAGTCCCGCCGGCAGCACCCACCCGTACGGCCGCTGGCGCGAGGGGAACCGCGGCGAGTGCCAAACAAACAGCCCCAGATCGACGACCGCCATGACGAGCAGGATCCAATAGACCGGGCGCAGCTGGCGAGCCTGGGCCGCTCGCGCTTCGGCCGTCGACGTGGCAGGAGGGGAACTCATGATGACAAACTGGGGACACAAGGGGACAAGCGAACGCACCCAATGTTCACCCCGCGCGCGCAAAGTCCACCCACCCCCTCGCCGGATCCACCGAGACGAGTCGCACCCGCGTTGTGTCGCCGACGTCGAGCTCCTCCGCCCCGTGCACGACTCGTCCCTCCACCGGCGGTGCCGCGACCCGCACGTACGTGCCGTTCGGCTTGGCCCCCGTGACCACGGCTTGGAACGTCTCCCCTACCCGCCCCGCGAGCAGCGCGGCCGCAGCCTGCTTGCGCGTCAGCCGCTCGACCTTGCGTGCCGCGTTCTCCCGCTCCGTGCAGTGGGCCGCGATGCTCGTCAGCGCGCCGTCGGCATACGGCGCGGCGACCTCCGTTCCGGCGGCGCGCGCGAGCATGAACGTCACGAGCCGCTGTGTGACGAGGTCCGCGTAGCGGCGGTTCGGCGCGGTACCGTGCGTGTAGTCCTGCGCGGCGAGCCCGAAGTGGTTGAGCGTCGTGTCGCCCGGCTGCTCGACCGCGTACTCACCCGGGCCTAACAGCTTGACGACCGCGAGCGACAGCTCGCCGTATCCCTCCGGGTGCGCGGCGCGCTGCCGCCCGAGGAACGCCGAGAGCGCCGCGGGGTCGGCCGCCGCGGGGAGGGTGTCGCCCCGGGCGTGGGCCAGCGCGGCGATCCGGTCCCACCGCTCGGGGATCCGCACCACGCGCCGGATCGACGTGACACCGGCGGCCTCCAGCCGCTCCGCGATCACGCTGTTGGCCGCGACCATGAAGTCCTCGATCAGGTCGCGCGCCGGCGACTTGGGCGTCACCGTGAGACCCGTGACGACGCCGTCCCGCACGACTGGCCGCGCCTCGATCGTCTCGAGCTGCAGCGCGCCGCGCGCCACGCGCTGCGTGCGGAGCCGCCGCGCCGTCGCGTCCTGCAGTCGGAGCTGCGCGTCCATGCCCGGCACGCGCGCGACCGCGTCCGGCACCGGCCCGCTCCCCTCCAGCCACGGGCCCAACGCGTCGTAGGACAGCCGCGCGTGGTTGACCGTTCGCGCGAGGTACACCGCGCCTTCCGCCACGGACCCGTCGCCGTCCGCGATGAAGTCGATCACGAGCGTCGGCCGGTCGGCGTCGGCGTTGAGCGACGTGCGGTCCGTCGACAGCGCCTCGGGAAGCATCGGGAAGGTGACCAACCCCGTGTACACGCTCGTCGTGTTGACCGCCGCGTGCCGGTCGAGCGCCGAGTCGCGCGGCACGAGCCCGTCGACGTCCGCGATCCCCACCCGTACCCGCACCCGGCCATCAAGCAGCAACTCGGCCACCTCGACCTGGTCGAGGTCGCGCGACGACGCGTCGTCGATCGA
>DASWUT010000778.1:0-10643 GCA_036401455.1 Gemmatirosa sp.
CGTGCGGCGGAGCACGCACCCCTCGGCCGGTTCGCCTAACGCGTCGAGCGCTTCCCCCCCCGCGAGCCTCGCTGCGGCCGGCGCGAACACGTCGCGCCCGTGGAACGTCGCGGCACTGCGCGCCGGGATCGGAAGCCGCACCGCGCGCGCGCCCGCGCGCAGGAGGGCCGGCGTGAGCACCCCGTTATCCGGCCCCACCAACCCTCTCCCCTCGCTCGACACTGCGATCGCGGGACGATCCGTGCCCACTCCCGGGTCGACGACGACGAGGTGAACCGTTCCCGGCGGGTAGCGCAGCCAGTAGCGCGCGAGTGCGAGCCGCGCGCCGTCGACGTCCTGCGGTGCGACGTCGTGGCTCGCGTCGACCAGCATCGCTCCCGGGGCGCCCGTCAGCAGCACCCCCTTGAGCTCCGCCACGTAGCCGTCGGCGGTACCGAAATCCGTGAGGAGGGTGATGATCGCCATGTCACACTTTCTTACGCTTCCACCGTCCCGCGCGCCAGAGCGCGATCATCGCGAGCCCGCGTCCGACCGCGGTGAGCGAGATCGTCCACCACAGCCCTGGCGCCCCGAAGCGCGGCGTGGCCCACGTGGCGAGCGGGATTCGCGCAGCGGTGAGCGACGTCGATGCCACCATCGGCGCGACCGTCGCGCCCGCCCCACCGAGCGCCCCCTCCAGCACCACCTCCGCGCACACCACGAGCTGCGACACCGCGACGATGCGCAGGTAGCGCGCGGTTTCGGCGACCACCGCCGGGTCGCTCGTGAAGATCCCCGCGAGCGCGGCGGGCATCGTCACGCTGAGCGTCGCGGCGACGAGCGCGGGCACCGTCGCGACGCCGAGCATCGTCCACCCTGCGCGCTCCGCGCGCTCGACGCGCCCGGCTCCCATGTTCTGCCCGATGACCGCGGCCGCGGCCGCGCCGAAGCCGACGCCGATCATGTACAGCCAGCTCTCGACGCGGAAGCCGAGGCCGAGCGCCGCCAGCGCGGGCACGCCGAGCGATGAGGCCGAGCGACCGACGACGACGTAGATCACGGAGAAGAGCACCCCTGTCGCCGCCGTCGGCAGCCCGATGCGCATCACCGTCGCGAGCACCATCCCGTCGGGCCGCCCGAAGCGCACGAGCCCGCGGCGGCGGAGCACGAGGAATCCGACGAGACACGCCGCGCTTCGCGTCGCCGTCGTCGCGAACGCCGCGCCCGCGACCCCGAACGCCGGCAGCCCGACGCGCCCAAGGATGAGCAGCGGGTCGAGCACGAGCCCGACCGCGACCGACGCGGCGAGCACGACGAGTGGCGTGCGCGTGTCGCCGCTCGCGCGGAACGCCGCGTCGACGGTGAAGTAGGCGAACAGCACCGGCATCGCGAGCGCGTACACGCCGAGGTAGTGCGCGCCGAGCGCCGCGACGGCCGGGGGTGCGTGCATGAGGGCCAGCAGGCGCGGGGCGTTCGCGCGCCCGGCGACGGCGACCGCGGCGCCTAACGCGACGGCGAGCAGCAGCGCGTCGCCGGTCGCGCGCGCCGCGTCGGCGGGGCGTCGCTCCCCGTGGCGGCGCGCCGCGACCGCGGTGAGACCGACGGAGATCATCTCCGCGACCGAGATCGCCATCCACACCCAGAACACCGACGCCGTCACCGCCGCGAGCGCCGTGGGCCCGAGGTGGCGGCTTACCCAGAACGCGTCGGCGGCGAGGAAGACCGTCATGAGCAGGTTGCTCACGACTGCCGGGACGGCGACGCGGAGGACGATGCGCCCGAGCGGCTCGCGAACGAGCGCGGAATGCTCGCCGGTGACGCGTGCGGCCTGCTCGGCGGTGAGCGCGACGGAGACGCCGCCGTCGCGCTCGTCGACCGGGAGGGTGCGGGTCGCGGTCACCCCACGGTCGCGCCCGCCGCCTCCGGGTACCGGGCCTGCATGCGCTCGACCGTCCGCGTCGCGATCTGCTCCAGGGCGCGCGAAACGCTCGCCTTCGGTTCGTGGACGACGATCGGACGCCCCGTATCACCGCCCTCGACGACGCGCGGGTCGAGCGGGATCTGGCCCAACAACGGCACGCCGACCTCGTCGGCGAGCGCCTGGCCGCCGCCGGACCCGAACACCGCGATCGGCTTCCCGGTCTCGGGGTTCTCGAAGTAGCTCATGTTTTCGACGATGCCGAGCACCGGCACGCCGACGCGTTCGAACATCCGCACCCCGCGGAGCGCGTCGCCGACGGCCACCTGCTGCGGGGTGGTGACGACGACACCGCCGTGCACATGCGTCGCCTGCACGAGCGACAGCTGCGCGTCACCCGTACCAGGCGGCATGTCGACGAAGAAGTAGTCGAGCTGCCCCCAGTGCACGTCGCGCAGGAACTGCGTGATCACCTTCATGATGATCGGGCCGCGCCAGATCGCGGGCTGGTCGCGCTCGATCAGCAGGCCGATGCTGATGACCTTCACACCGTAGGCGAGCAGTGGCTGAATCTTCTCGTCGCGGACTGGCGGGGCCTCGCTCACGCCGAGCATGCGCGGCAGGTTTGGCCCGTAGATGTCGGCGTCCATCAGCCCGACGCGCGCGCCGCGCTTGGCGAGCGCGATCGCCATGTTCACCGCGACCGTCGACTTGCCGACGCCACCCTTGCCGCTCGAGACGGCGATGATGTGGCCGAGCTGCGGGTAGGCGACCGGCGTCGGTGCGGCGGGGGTCGGCGGAGCGGCGCGCCCTGGCGTCGGGCCGGCGTCCATGACGGGCAGGGCGCGGCCGCTGATCCCCTTGCCGCCCCCGGGCGCGACGCCGCCCGAGACGCCGCGTGCGGCCTCGCGCTGCGCTTCCTGCCGCGTCGCGCGCGCTGCGGCGTACTGCGCGGGGTCCTGCACGTCGACGCGCACGTCCGTGACCCCGGGCACGCGCTCGACCGTTCGTCGCACCTCGCGCACGAGCGTCGCCTCGTCGGCCGCGTCGAGCAGCAGGGTGAACCGGACCTTGCCGTCCGCGGTCGTTGCCATGTCCTGCACCTGCTCGGCGCTGACGACGTCGCGGCCGTGCCGCGGGTTGCGCACCTGGCCGAGGGCGTCGGCGATGCGCTGGGTGAGAGTGGTGCTCATGTCCCCAAGCTAGCCGGTCCCGTGCCCTCCCCCGCGGTCGCGCGCACGTGCGCCCGCGCCGCGTCCAGCACCCGCGTGCGCACCGCCTCCATCGTCCCGGCGATCATCGCCCCGCTCGCCTTCGCGTGCCCACCACCGCCGAACTGCCGCGCGAGCGCGTTCACGTCCACGTCGCCCGTGCTGCGGAACGACACCTTCACCTTGCCGTGCCCGAGGTCGCGGAAGAGCAGCGCGAGCCGCGTGCCCGCGATCGACCGGGGCTGCTCGACGATCCCGTCGAGGTCCTCGGACTTCACGCCGTGGCGTTCCATCGCCCCGGCCGGAATCGAGATCCACGCGAGCCCGTGCCCTGCCTCGACCTCGAGCGTGCCGAGCGCCTCGCGAAGCAGGTAGAGCTTGCCGACCGGGACGCTCGCGTAGATGCGCCGATACATCGCTTCGGGGTCGACGCCGGCGGCGAGCAGCTCGGCCGCGACCGCGTGACAGCGCGGCGACGTATTGCTGAAGCGGAACCCGCCGGTATCGGTCAGGATCGCGACATACAGCGCGGTCGCGATGGCCGGGGAGAGCGGCCGGTCGAGAGCGCCTAACAAGTCGAAGATCAGCTCGCCCGTCGCGCTCGCCGACACGTCGCTCACCACGACCGCGCTCGGCGGCTCGTCGCTCGGCAGGTGGTGGTCGATGGTGAGCTTCGGAATCGTGAGCGAGCGGACGGCGTCGGCGAGCGTGCCGAGGCGCTTCACGTCGGCGATGTCGAGCACGACGAGCAGGTCGGCGTCTCGCAGCGCGGCCGCGCCACGCGCGCTCGCCTCCTCGACCGCGGCGTCGCCCGGGCCGTCGCCGGCACGATCGAGGAGGAAGCGAAAGTTGTCCGGCCACGGCGTCGGGTTGACGATCACGGGCCGGAGCCCCATCGCGGCCAGCGCACGCGCGAGGCCGACCTCCGACCCGCAGCCGTCGCCGTCGGCGTTGATGTGCGTCGAGAGGGCGACGCGGATGCCGGGGCGGAAGTAGGGGCCGAGCGCGCGGAGCTGTTCGAGACGCGTGCGCGAGCCGGCGAGCGCGGCGTCGACGGCCTCGGTGAGTGCCGCGGGGGCGGGAATGACGTCGGGCATGAGCGAACCAGCGGAGGAGGATGCGGACAAACGAGCACCGCCCGGGCGCCGTGTCGGGCGCCCGGGCGGTGCGTGCGAGCGGTCGAGCGCCGTCAGTCGCCGACGACCGTCGGCCCGGGCTGGGTCATCGAGAGAGGGCGCAGTCCGCGCTGCAACAGACTGTTCCGGCGTCCGTAGCCGAAGTAGATGACGAAGCCGATGAGCAGCCAGACGATCAGACGCAGCCAGTTCGTCCAGCCGAGCCCGTAGATCATCGCGCCGCAGACGAGAATACCGAGCGTCGCGACCACGGGAACCGCCGGCGCCCGGAACGCGCGCTGCAGGTCGGGACGCCGCACGCGCATGATCCACACGCCGGCGCAGACGAGGATGAACGCGAACAGCGTTCCGATGCTCGTCATCTCGCCGACGATGTCGCCCGGAACGAAGCCGGCGAAGACGGACGTGACCACGAAGAAGAGCATGTTCGACTTCCACGGCGTCTGGAAGCGCGGATGCACCTCGGAGAACACCGGTGGCACGAGCCCGTCGCGACTCATCGAGTAGAACACGCGAGACTGGCCGAGCAACATGACCAGGATGACGGACGAGAACCCGGCGAGGATCGCGACGGTGACGAACTTCCCGAGCCAGGCGTAGCCGGTCATGTACTTCGCGATCACGAAGGAGACCGAGGCCTCTCGTCCCGACGTGCGGAAGTCCTGGACCGTGCCCACACCGCTCAGCACGTGCGAGAAGAGCACGTAGAGCACGGTGCAGACGACGAGCGAGCCGAGGATGCCGATTGGCATGTCGCGGGCGGGGTTCTTCGCTTCCTGCGCAGCCGTCGACACCGCGTCGAAGCCGATGAACGCAAAGAACACGACCCCCGCCGCACCGAGGATCCCCATGATGCCGCCGAAGGGGTGAGTGACGCCCTCGGGCGTCGTGTAGGTGGTCGCCGGCGGGATGTAGGGCGTGTGGTTGGCCGGGTTGATGAACTGCCAGCCGATCGCGATGACCAGGACGACGATCGTCATCTTGGTGATCACGATGATGTTGTTGACGAACGCCGATTCCTGCGTACCGCGGACGAGCAACGCGGACAGCAGGAACAGGATGACGATCGCCGGGATGTTGACGATCCCGTGCACCCCCGTGCCCTGCATCGTCTCGAAGGGCGAGTGGTACCACTGGTACGGGATCTGAAGCCCGAAGTAATTGAGGACCTTGTTGAAGTACTCGCTCCACGAGATGGCGACGGTGGCGGCGCCGACCGCGTATTCGAGGACGAGGTCCCAGCCGATGATCCACGCGACGAGTTCGCCCATCGTCACGTACGAGTACGTGTAGGCGCTCCCAGCGATCGGGATCATCGACGCGAACTCGGCGTAGCACAGGCCCGCGAACGCGCATCCCAGGGCGGCGACGATGAACGCGAGCGTCACCGACGGCCCGGCACGGTCAGCGATCGCAGCCGCGGTGCGGACGAAGAGTCCCGCGCCGATGATCGCGCCGATCCCGAGGGCGACGAGCGCGCCGGGCCCCAGCGTTCGCTTCAGGCCACCTTCGGTATTCTCGTGGCTCTCCGCGATGAGCCGGTCGATCGACTTCGTGCGGAACAGCGAGCCGCTCGGCGCGCTCACGCTCGCCGTACGCGTGCTGGACGTGCTGGTGGTGGACGACGCCATCGCGGGTCCTCGCGTGCCCGGACCTGGCCCGGGACGAGATGCTGAAACGGTGGGTACTCGGCGGGGGCCGGGGTGACGAGCTCACACCGGGGTAGGTCGCGCAAGCTGCCGGACACCGCGGGGCGTTGTCAACCGGAGGTCCGCTCGCCGCTTGCCGGATCGCGCCGGGCGCGGTAGTGTCGCCCCGATACCGCTGCAATCCCGGACTGCACGCGCTCCTCCCCTGCTCGCGTCCCCGTGGTCGTGACGTCGCCGAACAGGTCGGAACCGCTGATCGCCAGTCGCGCCGGCGCACGCGCGTCGCTCGACGCGCGCGCGTCGTGACCGCCGACGTCGGCCCAGATCCGGAAACGGACCCGGTGATGACGCCCGAGCGGTGGGCGGCCGTGACCCGCGTCGTGCAGGGCGCGCTCGAACGTGGACCCACGGAGCGAGCGGCGTTCGTCGCAGCGGCCTGTGGGAGTGACCCCACGCTCCGCGCCGAGGTCGACTCGCTGCTCGCGGCCGCGGTGGCCGGAACGTCGATCCCCGGAGTGCGCGCGGCCGTCTGGGCCGCCGCTGCGAACGTGAGCGAGCCGGCGTCCCGACTCGCCACCCCGGTAGACGCGGCGCGCGTCGCGGCCGCGCTCGCCGGCCGCTACGAGATCGGCGGCGTGCTCGGGCGAGGCGGAATGGCCGCGGTCTATCGCGCGCGCGACGTGCGCCACGGGCGGACCGTGGCGGTCAAGGTGCTCGACGCCGACGTCGCGGCCGCGCTCGGGCCGCAGCGCTTCCTGCGCGAGATCGACACGGCGGCGCACCTCAGCCACCCGCGCATTCTGCCGCTGTTCGACTCGGGCGAGGCGGGCGGGCTGCTGTACTACGTCATGCCCTACGTCGCGGGCGGCACGCTCGGCGACCGGCTCGCCGCCGCGCACCGGCTGCCGCTTGACGAGGCCGTGCGCGTTCTCCGCGACGTCGCCCTGGCGCTCGCCTACGCGCACGACCACGGCGTCGTGCACCGCGACGTCAAGCCAGAGAACGTCCTGCTGCACGAGGGAACGGCCGTGGTCAGCGACTTCGGGATCGCGACGGCGCTGACGGATCCGCAGATCACGGCCGCCTGGACGCGCGAACAGCCGATTCGCGGACCGGCGAGTGGTGCACTCACGCAGCTCGGGACGTCGCTCGGCACCCCGGCCTACATGGCCCCCGAACAGGCCGCCGGCGACGGCGACGTCGACGCGCGCGCCGACCTCTACGCGTGGGGCGTGATGGCCTACACGCTCCTCGCCGGCCGGCATCCGTTCGCGAGCCGCGCGACGGCGCACGAGCTCATCGCCGCGCACCTGAGCGAGACGCCCGTTTCCCTGCGCACGATCGCGCCCGGCGTGCCCGCGCACCTCGCCGCGCTCGTCATGCGATGTCTCGCGAAGACGCCCGCCCAGCGCCCCGCGTCGGCCGCGGAGCTCCTCGCCGCGCTCGACCGCGACCGCGTCGTGGCCGCCCGCCCGCTCGTGCGGCGCGCAGAGGTCGGCGCCGTGGCCGCGCTCGCCGTGCTCGGGCTGGCCGGGGCCGCGTGGCGCGCGCGCACGCATCGTCTCGACACGCCGCCGCCCGACCCCGCTCCGCTCAAGATCGCGGTGCTGCCATTCGAACACGCCGGGCCCGCGAACGAGGCGGTGTTCACCGACGGACTCACCGACGCGGTGACCGCCAAGCTCGGCGCCCTGCCGGGGCTCGCGGTGATCGATCGGCACAGCGCGGCGCAGTACGCCCACGTCGTCAAGCCGGCAACCCAGATCGGCGCCGAACTCGGCGCGCGATGGCTCGTCGAGGGCGTCGTGCGCTGGGCGCGAGACGGCGCCGGCCGGTGGCGCGCCCAGGTCACGCCGACCCTCGTCGATGCCCGCACCGGCATCACTGCCTGGACCGGCGAGCCCGCCGTGATCACGCCGACGGACCCGTTCACGGCGCAGACGCAGGTCGCGACGACGGTCGCCGGGGCGCTTCGCGTCGCGTTGCGGCCCGCGGACCGAGCGACGCTGGAGCGCCGGCTGACCGACAACCCGCAGGCACTCGCCGCCTACATGCGGGCACGCGCCCTGTTCGACGCCGGCGGCCGCACGTTTTCGACGGCAGCCGTCCTGGCGGTACTCGATCAGAGCGCGGCGGAGTTCTCGCAGGCCGTCGCCCTCGATCCCGGCTTCGGCGATGCGTGGGCCGACCTCACCCGCGTGCGCTTCTGGCGTGCGCGCGAGGCGTTCGGCGATACCGCGGCGGTGGCCCGGCTCCGAACCACGCTCGCCGAGGCGCGTGCGTACGCCCCCGAGAACCCGGGCGTGCTCCTGATGGCGGCGGCGACGCGGCAGTTCATCGACCGTGACACGACGGGTGTGGACGCGCTGCTCCGGCGGGTCGTGGCGGGGCTGCCCAACGAGCCGGCGGCGTTGCGCATGGCCGGACTCCTGCTCGCCGACGACGGCCGGCCCGACGAGGGGTACTCGCTCCTGCGCCGCGCCGCCGTGCTCGATCCGCGGTCCGGGCTGACCCTCACGACCGCGGCTTCGCTCGCGCTTCCACTCCGGCGGTGGGCCGACGCTCGCCGGTACGCCGACGGCGCGATCGCGCTCGACTCGGCCGACGAACGCGGCTGGATCTGGCGCCTGGCCGTCGAGACGGGACAGGGCGACACCCTCGGCATGCAGCGCGTGGCCGCGGCCGCGCTCGCGAGACTGCCGCACGCGGGGCCGGCGCTGCTGAGCGTGGCGGCGACGGCGGACGTCGCGTTCGGACCGGTCTATCGGGCCCGTTCGGCGCACGACCTCGGGATCGCCACGCTCGTCGACAGCGTCGAGTTCTACTACGACGCCAAGTCGGACGTCTGCCTGCGCCGCGGCGCGCTCGACGCGTCGCGCGTCTACTCCGACTCGATTCGACGGTTGCTCGCGCGGCGCCCGCTCACCGGCCCGGACGACGACGCACTGCTCGCCTACCGCGCGTTCGCCGAAGCGAACCTCGGCGACACCGCGGACGCGCGCAGCACGCTGGCCCGCGCGTTACGCCAGGCCCGGTCGCGGCAAGCCCCCGCCGACTCGCTCCGCGTGCTCGTCGCGGACGTCGTGGCCGGAACGTACGCGCGGCTCGACGACCCCGGGACGGCCGTGCGGTGGCTCGAGGCCGACCTCGCCAACCCGCGCGGCGGCAGCACCGCGCGCGGGTTCGCCGCCCGGCCCAAGCTCTACGCGCTCCGTGGCACGCCCGCGTTCGCACGACTGCTGCGCGAACACGCGCCGTAGCGCGCTGACGGCTGTTAGGCCGAGTAGTTGGGCGCCTCGCGCGTGATCGTCACGTCGTGCGGATGGCTTTCGCGGAGCCCGGCGGCCGTGATCCGCACGAACTCCGCCTCGGTGCGCAGCTGCTCGATCGTCGCGCACCCGACGTAGCCCATCCCGCTGCGCAGGCCGCCGACCATCTGAAAGATCACGTCGGAGACCGGGCCCTTGTACGGCACGCGCCCCTCGATCCCCTCGGGCACGAGCTTCTTCGGGCTCAGCTCGCCCTCCTGGAAGTAGCGGTCGGCCGACCCGTCCTGCATCGCGGCGAGCGAGCCCATGCCGCGGATCATCTTGAAGCGGCGCCCCTCGAGCAGCAACGATTCGCCCGGCGTCTCTTCGGTGCCGGCGAGCATCGAGCCCATCATCACGCTCTCTGCGCCCGCGGCGAGTGCCTTGACGATGTCGCCCGAGTACTTGATGCCTCCGTCGGCGATCACCGGGACGCCGTCGGCGCCGTCGACCGCGTCCATCACCGCCGTCAGCTGCGGCACGCCGACGCCCGTCACGACGCGCGTGGTGCAGATCGAGCCCGGCCCGACCCCGACCTTCACCGCGTCGACACCCCGCGCGACGAGCGCCGCCGCGCCCGCGCGCGACGCGACGTTGCCAGCGATGAGCTGCACGTCGGGGAACGCCTCGCGCACGGTGGCCGTCGCGTCGAGCACGCCCTGCGAGTGCCCGTGCGCGGTATCGAGGACGAGCACGTCCACGCCCGCGTCGACGAGGGCCCGCGCGCGGACGAGAAAGTCGCCCGCGGCACCTATTGCGGCGGCCACGCGCAGGCGCCCGTGCCGGTCCTTGTTGGCCGACGGGTACTGCCGCCGCTTGTGCAGGTCCTTGACGGTGATGAGACCGCGGAGCGTCCCGGCCTGGTCGGTCACCGGCAGCTTCTCGATGCGGTGCCGCCCCATGATCGCCTCGGCCTCGTCGAGCGTCGTGCCCGTCGGCGCGGTGACCAGCCCTTCCTGCGTCATCGCCTCGCGCAGCGGGCGGTCGAGCGCGCGCTCGAACTGCAGGTCGCGGTTGGTGATGATTCCGACCAGGCGCCCCTCGTCGTCGACGACCGGCACGCCCGAGATGCGGAAGCGCTGCATGAGCGCGACGGCCTCGCGCAGCGTCGCGTCCGGCGTCAGCGTGATCGGGTTGAGGATCATCCCGCTCTCCGACCGCTTCACCCGGTCGACCTCGGCGGCCTGCCGGTCGACCGACATGTTCTTGTGCAGCACGCCGATGCCGCCGTGGCGAGCCATCGCGATCGCCATCCCGCTCTCGGTCACCGTGTCCATCGCCGCGGCGACGAGCGGCACGTTGAGCGTGATGCCGCGCGTGAAGCGCGTCGCCGTGCTCACGTCCTTGGGGTGCACGAGCGCGTGGCGTGGCGCGAGGAGGACGTCGTCGAAGGTGAGCGCGACGGCCTCACGCACGCGCGCCGCGCCATGCGCGCGCGCGCC
>DASWUT010000779.1:0-3801 GCA_036401455.1 Gemmatirosa sp.
GTCCGACCGGGGTGCGACGCTCGCGCTGCCGGCGATCGAGCGCACGGTGGCGTGGCTGCGGGCGCACGCGGACGCGCTCGTCTACACGGGGGACTGGCACGCGGCCGACGACCGCGAGATCGACGCGGTCGCGCCGGACGCGACGCGCGGGACGTACCCGCCGCACTGCATGGGGCTGTCGGCGGACCCGGCGGAGCGCGCGGGGGCGGCGCTGCTGCCGAGCATCGCGCCGGATCCGGGGGCGACGGTGGTGTTGGGCCGGGACGCGACGGCGGACGACGCGCGCGGGGCGGCGGCCGCTGCGGCTGCGGGAACGCCGGTGTTCATCCACAAGCGCGAGTTCTCGGTGTTCGACGGGAACCCGGGGGCGGACGCGTTCGTCGCGACGCTCGCGGCGGAGGTGGCGCGCGGCGCGGGGAGCGCGCCGACGTTCGTCGTTTGCGGCGTGGCGGCGGACGTGTGCGTGCGGCAGGCGGTGGACGGGTTGCTCGCGCGAGGGCACGCGGTGGTCGTGGTGCGCGACGCGACGTGGGGGCTCGGGTTGGAGCGGCTGGACGCGATGCTGGCGCGTTGGGCGGCGTCGGGTGCGCGGGCCGTGGCGAGCGGTCAGCTGGACACGTTGATCGGCTGACCGGGACGCGGACGTTGCTGGGCGGGGAACGGCAAGAGCTCGAGACGGGATCGACGGGATGAACGGGATTGGGCTCGTGCGAGACGGTCCGTCCTGGCTGACCCCGAAGGACCTTGGGTCTGCCACGAAGGCCCAACCCCGCGGGAGCTCAATCCCGCCAATCCCGTGAATCCCGTCCATGTCCTTTCCCCTTCCCGGGCGCGCCTAACTGCCGCGCGCGATTCGACACCGCTTGGGAAGCCCGCCCCGAACGCGTCAGCGGCGCTGCTTCGGTGCGACGCGGGGCCGGCAGGCGAAGTGTGCGCGGACCGGGAGCGTGTCGCCGCGCGGGCCGACGAGTCGAGCGTCGACGTCGGCGACGAGCAGATCTGGGCCAGCGAGCGTGACGGTGCCCGTCGAGGCGCCGCCGCGCGGGGCGGGCCACGTGTAACGCCCGTCCGGGCCGTCGAGCGCGAGGGTCACGCGCGCCGGATTCTGCGGGCCGGGCGTGCGGGCGAGCGAGTCGGCGAGGGTGAGCGTACGCCCAGCAGGGAGCGCGACCGTGTAGGCGTAGCCCTGCTGCGTGGCGACGTTGCCGTACGAGCCGCAGTAGCGCACGACGTAGCTCCCGGGCGGCGCGAGCGGCGAACCAGCCGGGATCGTGACGCGACCGGTTGCCGTCGCGATCGCGCCATAGCCGCCCGATCGTACGGCGAGGGCGACGCCCGCGGCCGTCGCGGCGAGGGCGACGGCAACGGCGACGACGAGGGCAGGGGCGGGGCGCATGGAGCGAAGTTAGCGGGCCCGGACGCGCCGCGGCCCACCAGCTGCGCGACGCACGACGCCCCGCCGGTCTTTCGACCGGCGGGGCGTCGTGCAGCTCGGGGATGGGGCCGGTGCGTGCGACGCGACGTCAATTAGACGGCGCGGGAGCAACGCTTCCCCAGGCCACGATGTACCCGGAGTTGGGCTGCGTCGACGCGGGCGGCTTGCTGCCCCAAGCGACGATGTAGCCGGAGTTGGGCTGCGCCGACGCGGGGATCGGAGCGTTCTTGGTGGACGCGGCCGTGCTGTAGACGGGCGCGGCGGTCGGCGTGGCGCGGACGGTGGTCGCGGCGTGTGGCTCGAGCGGGCTGGTGTTGGAGCAGGCGGCAGAGAGGGAGGCCGCGGTGGCGAGGAGGACTGCGGTGCAACGAGGGGCGAAGCGCGTCATGCGCGGGTGTTCTCCAGGGACGGCTGCCCGAGGTCGGGCGCTCCCGTGCCGGTGACGGCACCGGCCGCGCGCCATGCGGGTCCCGCCGCGTGGCGCGCGTCCACAATCATGAAATCTGTGTCATCGCGCAAGAGGCAGCACTCGGCTTATCGAGCAATCTTAGCGGCCGTGGCACGAAGTATGGCCCATGCGCGTGCGACGTGCCGTTCTTCCGTCCGAATGTTTCCGACCGCAAGGCGGAGCACGTAACGGCTGCGCAGCTTCGTATGCGACAGGAATGCCTCCCCGCTCGCGTTCACGGCGGCGAGGATGCGCGCGTTCGCAGCGTCGCACGCGTCGTCGCTCATCCCCTCCGGCGCGTACCGGAAGCAGACGAGGGAGAGCGGGTGCGGAGCGCAAACCGCCCACCCCGGCTCCGCTCGCACCCACCCGGCGAACGTCTGCGCCAGCTGCACGTGGTAGCGGATGCGCTCCGCGAGCCCTTCGGCACCGAACGCGCGCAGCACCATCCACAGCTTGAGCGCGCGAAAGCGGCGCCCGAGCTGCACGCCGTAATCCATGAGGTCGACGCGCGCCGCCTCGCCCCCGGCCGCGGTCGTGGCGCGCGTGACGAGGTACTCGGGGATGAGGGAGAACGCGCGCGTGAGCACGTCCGGGCGCCGCGTGTAGAGCACCGAGCAGTCGAGGGGCGTGAACAGCCACTTGTGCGGGTTCACGACGAGCGAGTCGGCGAGCTCGACGCCATCGAGCACGCCGCGCAGCTCGGGGACGACCGCGGCCGGGCCGCCGTACGCCCCGTCGACGTGTAGCCACGCACCGTGCGCGCGGCAGACCGCGGCGATCGCGCGCACCGGGTCGATGCTCGTCGTGCCCGTGGTGCCCGTCGTTGCGACGACCGCCATCGGCCGCATACCCTGATCGCGATCCGCGTCCATCGCCGCGGCGAGGAGGTCGGGGCGCAGGCGGAACGCGTCGTCGACGGGCACCTTGACGACGTTGGCGTGGCCGATGCCTAACGTGATCGCGGCCTTGTCGACCGACGAGTGCGCCTGCTCGGAGCAGTAGACGCGCAGCGTGGGGAGGTCCGCGCGGCCGGCCATCCCGCGCTCGCGCACGGCGAGCGATGGGTCGGCCTCGCGCGCGGCGGCGAGCGCGACGAGCGTCGAGATCGATGCGGTGTCGTGGATCAGGCCGAACCACCCCTCGCCCATGCCTAACAGCTGCCGCAACCAGTCGAGCGCGACCTGCTCCAGCTCGGTCGCCGCCGGAGCCGCGGTCCAGAGCATCGCGTTGACGTTGAGCGCCGCGGCGAGCAGCTCGCCGAGGATGCCGGGGACGGAGCTCGAGATCGCGAAGTAGGCGAAAAAGCCGGGATGGTTCCAGTGCGTCACGCCGGGCATCAGCACGCGCTCGGCGTCGGCGAGGATGTCGGCCAGCGACTCACCGCGCGTGGGCGCAGCGGACGGGAGCGCGCCGGCGATGTCGCCCGGGTGCACGCGCGCGAGCACCGGATACCGCTCGGGGTCGGCGAGGTAGCCGGCGATCCAGTCGATCAGCTCCCGGCCGTAGCGCTGGAACTCGGCCATCGGAAGGTCGCCGCGGTACGCGGCGGGCAGCGGAGGCGGCAGGTCGGCCATGGCCGGCAAGGTAGTGCGGGCTACGCGACCGCCGGTTCCCAGATGCGACCTTCGCGGCGTTCGACGGGATCGCGCGCGGGTGGAAGGGCGGCGAGGCTGGCGCGCCGGTCCCACATCGCGAGCGCGGCGGTGAGCGCGTCAAAGGCGTCGTCGCTCGCCGCCGCCACGCGCCGGAACACGTCGGCGACGCCGCCCGCGTGGCGCTCGAGGTACGCCGCGCGCTGTACGGCCGACGACTTCACGACGGGCGCGGCGTAGAGCACGCGTGGCCAGATCTCGACCGCGACGGGGCGACCCGGCCGCGCGTCGTCGAACGGCCACACGGCGAACCCCGCCGCGGC
>DASWUT010000780.1:0-2537 GCA_036401455.1 Gemmatirosa sp.
AGCGCGCCACCTGGTGCGGCCACGCGCGCGCCGAGCGCGCCGGCTGGAGCGCCGCCCAGGAACCCCGCGACCAGGTCGCCCGAGCGCGCGTCGCCCGCCGCGGCGCTCGCGGCGACGTCGACCCGTTCGGCCACGGCCACGGCCACGGCCGCGCCGACGATCCCGGCGACGGGCGGAGCGGCCCGCCGCACGCTCGACAGCATCACCGCGGCGCTCGATCCCAGCACCGCGGATGCCGCGGCCGGGCGCGCCGCCGCGGGCGCGCTCCGGGCACTGCTCCCCCGCCTCACGAGCGGCAACGACAGCGCGTGGGCCCTCGTCCGCACCGTCGAGGCCAACGCGCTCGCCGGCGACCAGGACCGCGCGTGCGCTGCGCTGCGGGCCGCGCGCGCGTCGGCCCGTTCCGACGCCCAGCGCGAGGCAATCCGCCGCTACGACGGGGTGCTCGGCTGCTCGTAGCGGGCTGGCTCGACCGCCGGCCGGGCTACTTCGTCGCCTGCCCCACGCACGCCATCCCGCCCAACCATCCACGCTTGAGCACCGGCGCGCCGTTCGGGAAGGTGAACTGGACCGCGACCGGACCCTGGCTGCTGTTCCACTGCGCGCGCGCCGATCCGCCCGCGCCGTCCCACGACACCGCCTGCGCGACGAGGTGGAACATCGCCCACTCGCCGCCCGCCCGGGCGACCACGGCGGTCTTGCCGAACACGATCAGCTTCCGGTAGCCGAGCTGCAGCCGCGCCTCGCGCCCCGTCCCCGATGGCCACGACAGCTGGGCGGGCGGCGCGTCGCCGCCCAACGGTGCCGACTGCGTGCCCTGCGAGATCGTCGCTTCCTTGCCGCCGCCGCCCTGCACCGTGAACACCACCTTCGGCTCGGCCCCGGCGCCGTAGAGCGCGCTGGATGCCTCGACTGCCTTGTTGAAGAAGGCAAGGAACGCGGGGGAGAACTGAACCGGCGACGTCGGCTTCGCGGTGAACTTGGTCTGCACGCCCTCGCCCTGCTTGTCGAGGAGCGGCTCCAGGCGGTCCTGCTCGAACGCCCAGAGCGCGCCCGTTCCCGGCGCGAGCAGCCCGTTCACCTCGGCGATCGTCGCGTCGGTGCTCGCGTCTGGGTTGAAGGGGAACTTGGCGAGCACCGGCGTCATCGCCGCGCAGAGCGCCTTCGCGCGCTCGTTGATCATCGCGGCCAGCTTCGCCGCGTCGGCCGCCGACATCGCGGGCGCCGGGGCGGGCGCGCCGCCACCACCGCCTGCACCGCCCCCGCCGCCCACCGCGACCTTCTTGCCCGGAGGCGGGCGCGTCGCGGCGACCGGCCGCAGCACGCCTTCGGCTGCGTCGATCGGCGCGACGAGCAGCGTCGCCACGGTCGGCCCGACCTGCGCCGCCGCGGTGTCGACGGCGAACTTCTGCGCGACCTGCCGCGCCGCGACCTTTGCGTTGGTCGCTTGCGTGAGCGCCTGCTGCCCGGCCTGCGCGAGCGTGATCGCGCCGGTCGAGTCGAGCGCCGGCGGCAGATTGCCGACCTGCTCGACCGCGCCCTGCAGCCCGAGCAGCCCGTTGACGTACGGCTGGTTGCCCTCGCTCACGTACTTGTCGGTGACCGCCCCTGGCGTGACGGCCTGCACGGGCTGGAACGTCGCCATCATCACCGAGTCGACCGTGGTGTTGCGGGCCGCGAGGGCGAGTGCGGCGAGCAGCGGCGACTGCGCCCCGCCTAACGCGCCGAGCTTGACGGCGGCATCCTTCGGCGAGCCCGCGCGCACGACCTGCACGCCGCGCACGTACGCCCGCCAGCGCGCGACGTAGTCGGCGCGGTAGCGCGTCCGCAGCTGGGCCAGCGTCTTGTCGCGGTCCTGCGCCTGCGCCGCGCCCGCGTCGCCCAGCACCCAGCGCTCACCTTGGAAGTAGCGGTCGGAATTGCGGAAGGCGTCCTGCATGTACGCCCACCCGCGCGCCGTGAATTCGCCGGGCACGTCGGGCGCTGTCACGATGCCCGCCGCGAGCGGGTCGACTTCGATCAGCCGCGCGGGCTTGGTTGCCTTCGCCGCCTCGGCGAGCATGAACTGATAGATGCGCTCCGCGCCCGCGAAGCGGCCGAGGAAGTCGCGCGTGCGCCGCACGAGACTCGCGTCCGCGGCAGTGGGGAACGGGTTGGCCGCCGGCAGCTCGCGAGCGAAGAACTCGAACTGTCGCCGCGCGAGCGCGGTCACGTCGGCGTCGGTCGGCTGTCCGCGCTGCCAGGTGCGCAGCAGCACCGGGGCGAGAAAGTCGGGCGTCGCGCGCCGCGGCTCGGCGGTGGTCTCGAGATACGCCTTGAGATCGGCGTACGCGCGCCCATAATCGTCGCCGGGGCGCGGCACGTCGGGTAGCGCACGGAGCGAGTCGACGAGCGCCCCCCACGCCGCGCCGTGCAGCTGACGGCGGTAGCCCTCGTTCCACACGCGCAGCCCGCCATCGAGGAGCGCAGGCCCGCGCCACAATCCCCAGCCGAGCCGTCGGGGAACGCCGTCGGCCTCGTACCCGCGCACGGTGCCG
>DASWUT010000781.1:0-11845 GCA_036401455.1 Gemmatirosa sp.
GCGGTCGCGTTCGATCTGCATGCGTCGGCCGCGCCCGTAGCCCTGCTGGCGGCGGGCGAGTTCCGCGTCCACGTCGGCCGCGAGCAGCGGCAGCCCGGCGGGAATCCCTTCGAGCACGGCCACGAGGGCCTGGCCGTGGGACTCGCCGGCGGTGGTGAAGCGGAGCTGGGGCATCGCGAGGGCTGGAACGTGGGGGGGCGGGGGGAGAAGGTAATCGGGGCCGCGGCGGGGGTAGGGCTGTTTCGTTGCGAAGTGGGGCGGGATCCTGCGCCGTCCGGCCCTGGCACCCACTCGTGGGGACGCGCCGTGGGGACGCGCCGTGGGGACGATCCGCGAGGAGCGATCAGGCGCCGAGCATCAGCGAGGCGAGGAGCGTGACGATCAGACCCAGCCCGACAGCGACGGAGTACGTGACGACGAGAAGCATGACCTTCCCCGTCGTGCGCGCGGGCGATTCGACACCGGCACCATACACTCGGCGCGCGGCGAGCCAGAGATAGGCAACGGTCCAAGCGACCGGGACGAGCGCGAGCGGGCCCGGAGCGACGCGCGCCGCGGCGATCGCCAGCAATCCCTGCGCGTGCACGTGACAGGCAAAGATTGCATGCTCCGCGAAGAAGATCCGCGCGCGGCGCCACAGGGCCGCACAGACGAGCGCGAACACCGGGATGAGCAGCGACAGCGCGGTCCCGAGGTGCCCCAGGAACAGGCCTTCGAGCCAGACGCTCGCGTCAGCGGACGACCGGCGGTCGAGTTCGGCCCGCCGCTCCTCCATGCGCTGCCGGACCCGGCCCGCGAGCGAGGTGCCGCCCGGCGCGGCATCGCGGGTCCCGATGACCGGTGCGTTCGGGGTCCAGTCGGCGTAGAAGCGCACCACGCCGGCGATCGCGAATGTGAGATACGTGGTATCGGCTGGCGCGTTAGGCGCAGCCGCCGTCGCCGGACGCCCGTCGCGGGCGTGCGTGACGTGGACGAGGTTCTTGCCGCCGGGAAGCGGCGTACGGAGCGCGAGGAAGAGGATCGCGCTCGCGAGGACGTAGAGTTGGAACGGCGAGAGATAGCGGCGCCGCCGTCCGGCGAGGAACTCGCGCGTCAGCGCCCCTGGGCGGGCGAGCAGCAGGCCGAACGTCGCCGGGATCTTGTGGTCCCACCCCGTGAGTGACTCGAACAGGTCGCTCGCGAAGGTGTGCAGCGGGCGGTGGAAGTCGCGCTGCGCCTGGCCGCAGTCGGCGCAGTACGCGCGAGGCGACGCGGCGTTACAGTTGGGGCACCGCGCGTCGCGCGGGTCGGGTCCGGGCGGCGCCGCGGGGTGGTCGCGCGCGGGCCCGATCGCGCCGCGGACCGGCAGCGGAGGGGCGAGTCGGGGCACGCCTCAATGCTACACCCCGCGCGCCGTGGCGCAGCCCCGGCGGCTCAGGAGCAGCCGGAGCGAAGTGGGGCCGGCACCGAGACGACGATCACGCCCGTGCGCGTCGCACCGACGAGCACCAGGTCGCCGTTGGCGCGGAACGAAGCGCGGATCGGCCCGATGATCGGGTCGCGGACCGGGATCGTGCGCACGCGCCGGTAGCAATAGGTGTCGTAGACCTCGATCTGCGGCAGCTGCGACGCCGAGAAGGCGAAGCCGGTGCCGGCTGCAGAGCGGGAACCCGTGTTGCGCGGGTGGAAGTCGAAGCCGGCGTTCGGGCCACCGTCGGTCTGCAGCAGGCCCTGGAGGCGCAGGTTCGCGTCGACCAGGTAGGTCGAGTCACCGCGGATCGCGCCGAGCGAGCCGTCGAAGTTGATCGATACGCCGGCGATGCGGGCGTACGCGTTGGCGATGTAGTCCGAGACGTTGAACGCGGGCGAGACCCCGAGGTCGGTCACCGCAGTCGTCAGCGCGAACGTGTGGTTGGTGAAGATGTCGGTCGCGGTGGCCGCCAGGCCGCGCGCAGCGTCGAACGTGAGCGCGCGGCTGCCGAGCACCGGGCCACCCTCGCCGAAGATGGCGTGGCCAAAGTTGCCGGAGTTGCGAACGTAGGTCGTGTCGCGGAAGCCGAGCGCGGCGAGGTTCACGACGACGGAGTAGGTGGTGGCGGTGTTCGTCGCGAGATCGGTGGCCGGCTGCTGATACGGCACGAGCGTCGAGTCGCTCCCGACGCCTGAGGCGGCGTAGCGCATGACGAGGAGCGTGTCCGTCCCGGTCGCGCCCTGGCCGACCGCCTGTTCGAAGAAGAGGTGCGACGAGTGGCGGACGAGGTTCTCCCAGCGAATCGTCCCGGCGTGCGGGAAGGGATCCGACTGGCCACCCGTGGGCGTCGTCGAGTACACGAGGATCGGTTCGGCGCACCCGTTCCCGGTGGTCGACGAACCGCTGCACGTCGTCGCGAGGAACTGCGGGCGATCGCTGAAGTCGTACATCGTGCGGTGCTGCATCGGCTGCCCGGCCGGGCTCAGCGTCGTCGTGACCGAGTAGGCGACGATGTTGGGCAGCGGATAGCGGTAGACCTCGCGGCCCGAGCCGGAGCCGGTGAGGTCGACGTAGCTGACGCTCGTTCCGCCCGAGTTGGCGATGATGAGCGTGTCGCCGAACGTGCCATCGGTGGCGCGCGGCCAGGCCGCGATCCCCCACGGCTGCGAGCCGACCGAGACCGGCGTGAGGAAGCGGCGTCCAGCGAGGTCGAACACCTCGAGCTGGTTCAGTGCGAGATTGGTGAGGTAGAGGCGATCGAGCCGCGGCACGTAGAGCCCGTCGGCGAGCTGGCCGCCCTGCGGAAGCGGGTTGGTCGTGCCTGCGACGACGACGGCCGTGTCGGGCGCGTTCCCACCGACGACGAGCGGGGTCGTTGCGCGCTTGCCGCCGGTGTTGGTCGCGAACCCGCGCACGAACACGCGGAGCGGCAGCGAGTCGCCGGGGGCGGAGAGCGTGTCGGGGCGCAGGTGAAGGGTAAAGCGGCGCGCGTCGTTGACGAGCGAGCCGTCGAGCACCACCGAGTCGACGCCGAAGCGGCGGGTCGTATCGGCGCGGCCAACGATCTCGTATCCGATGACCTTGACGCCGGTCGGGTCGGACGCGGCGACACGGAGCGTGTCCGCGGACTCGAGGCGGACCGGGAACGCGGTCGTCGGCACCGGAACGACGTTGTTGGTCGTGACGCTCTGGACGGCGTACTGGATCGGCGCACCGTTGGCCACGCGCCCCGAGGCGTCGACGACGAACGGGGTGACGGTGAGCACGCCGGCCGGCACGTTCGCGGGAACCGTGAGCGTGTCGGTCACGACGACCGAGTCGGCGAGGGCGCTCCCGGAGTAGAGCACCGAGTCGGCGGTCACGAATGGCCCGCTCGTGCGGTAGCCGACGACGCTGACCTTGAGCGGCGACGTGGCGACGATGGTGAGCGCGCTCTTCTTCCCCACGACGAACAGCGACGCGGACGCGGGGGCGACGACGGTCGCGGCCGGCGGCCGCACGTTGCCGGCAGAGAGGCGGAGGGTATCGCTCACGCCCACGTTGCCGGCGCCGTCGCGCACGTGGGCGACGACGTAGATCGGGGTGCCCGCGGCGACGCTCGCCGGCACGGGGACACGCATCGCGAGCGAGGCGCTCGTCGTCGCCGGGGCGAGCGTGGTGTCCTTGGACATCTGCACGCCACCCGTCACGTCGACGTGCACGCGGTCCAGATCGAGGTTGTCGGTCGCGAGCAGGGTGAAGGCGACGGCGGAATCCCCGACCGCGTTCTTGACGGTGGTGTCGAAGCGGACGATCGGTGCCTGCTTGTCGGCGACGAAGCCGGCCACGCTGTCCGCTTGCGAGCCGCAGGCCGCGAGGGCGGCGCCTAACACCGTCGCGCCGACGGCGGACAGGAGATGGGTCGAGCGCATCGCGGTCACCGGCGCGGCGGAAGCGGAGGCATCGGCGTCGCCGGCTGCTGTCCCTCGTCGAGGATCTGCGGCGTGACGAGGATCAACAGGTCCTGCTTGGTCTCGGACGACGTCGTCTGGGCGAAGAGGCCGCCGACGAGCGGAAGATTGCTGAGGAACGGGATCCCACTGCGCGTGCGCGAGTGTTGTGTGACGGTGAGGCCGCCGATCACCGCGGTCTCACCATCACCGACCAGCAGGCGGTTCTCCGCGCGCTGACGGTTGAAGATCACGCCAACGTCGGAGTTGTCGGTCTGCGCGTTGGAGTTCTCGGCGCGCACGTCCAACACGATGCGGCGGTTGTTGGTCACCTGCGGCGTCACGGCGAGGCGGATACCCGCCTCTTCGAGTCGCACGGTCGCCCGCGGGAACGCGCCGATGCCACTGCCGCCCGCACCGGCGTCGATCACCCGGATCGGCACCTGCTGCCCGACGAAGATCTCCGCCGTCCGGTTGTTCAGCGTCACGATGCTCGGCTCGCTCTGGATGTCGGCGAGGGAGTTCTGCTGCAACGCGTTGACGAACGCGGTGAGCTGATACTGTCCGAGGGTGAGCGAGTAGATCAGGTTGAGCGCGGACGACTTCATCGCCGTCGCGGCGTTGGCGAGCGCGGAGAGCGCGTTGCCGCCGAGCGCGACCTGGCCGGTGGTGTACGGCGTGCCGCCGCCGAGCCCGACCACGCGACCGTCCGGGCCGAAGACCGGCACGCGCGTCGACGGGTCGGTGCGCGGGACGAGGGTGTTGAAGAACTGCTGCGTGCCCTTGCCGAGGTCGTACGAGACGCCGATGTCCTGCAGGCGCGAGCGGTTGACGAAGACGATGCGCGCCTTGATCGCGACCTGCGGCGTGCGCACGTCGAGCTCGCGGAGCCGGGCGAGCACGTCGTTCATCCGCGACGGGATGTCGGTGATGAGCAGCTTGTTGGTCGCCGTGTCGGCCGTGACGGAGCCGCGGACGAGGCACGCCGCGGGCGCGCCTGCCGCCGCGCCGCCCGCTTGCCCGGCCGGGCCGGCGCCGCCCTGCGGGCCGCCCGACGTGCCGGTCGAGCAGTCGCGCGAGAGAAGCGACTGCACGACGGGGATCAGCGCCGACGCCTTCGCGTAGTTGACGTCGACGATCTGCGTCGCGAGCGGTTCGACCGAACGCACCGTGGCGAGGTTGCGCCAGCTGTCGATCGTGATGATGCCGTACCGATCCTCGGTCGCCGCGAGCCCCTGCGCGCCGAGCAGAGCGCGGAGCGCGACGTCCCAGGGCTGGTCCTTGATCTCGGCGGTCACCGTCCCCGACACGTCGCGACCGGCGATGATCGTGCGCCCCGAGAACGCGGCGAACGCGGCGATCACGTCGCGGATGTCGGCGTCCTGGTAGGTGACCGTCAGACGGCGCGCTTCGACCGTGCGACGCGCGGCGACCGTCGGCGCGGGGATCGCGGCCGGCTCGTCGTCGACCGCCGGAACACTCGGACGCGGCGCCGCGCGATGGGCGGTGGTGTCGGTTGCGGCGCGCGCGTGGGCGGGTCCGCCGTCGATCACGACGCGCACGCCGTCGTCGCCGCGCTCGACGCGGTACGCGTGCGCGCGGTCGAGTTCGACGACGACGCGCACCACGCCGGTCCGGAACTGCGACGTGCGGACGCCGACGACGCCGCCGTGTCCGGCCGCGGCCGCGACGCCCGCGGCCACGCCGCGCGTGAGCACCGCGTCGGAGAGGTCGAGGACGATCCGGTGCGGCGCGTCGAGCGTGAAGTCCTGCACCGACGTTGCCCCGTCGACATGCACGTGCACGGTCGTGCCGCCCGCGACGGAACTCGGCGCAACGCTCACGCCGGTGACGGCCGCGCGTCCTTCGGCGGGCCGGAGGACGACGGAAGGCGGGCCGCCGAGTCCGGGCGCGGTCCCGGCGGCGGCGTGCAGCACCGCGGCCGTGAGAAGAGAGCGGAGGACCGTCATGGCTGCTTGATGGCGGAGGAGTCGGAGAGCGTGACCACTTCGGTGCGGCTGAAGCCGAGCTCCTCGACGGCGAAGACGACCGTGCGGGGGCGGATGCGGACGACGCGCATGCGGCCGACGCGCCCGCCGACGCCGACGCGGTACTGGGCCCGCGTGGTGCCGTCGCGGAGGATCGCGACGGAGCTGACGCCGGTCGGGTCGTAGGCGACGGCGACGAGGCGCACCTCGCTCGGGAGCGGGCGGAGCGCGGCGGTCACCATGAGCGAGCGGAACGGGTCGCGGCGGCCCTCGCCGGCGTAGCCGAACGTCTCGCGCTCGACGACGATCGTGTCGGGCACGTCCGGCGCGACTGCGGCGGCGTGCGCGGCAACGGGATGCGCCGGATGCGCGAGTGCGACGACGTGCGCCGAATGCCGCGGCATCGCGTGCGCGATCCGCGTCGCGGGCGCCGGCGCCGGCCCGTCCGGAGCGTCGGCGCCGGCGGCGACTCGCGTGGCGAGCGCCCCGGCCGCGACGACGGCGAGCGCGGCGACGTAGCGCGCGGTACGACGGTTCACGGCACCACCTCGCCGCCGGCAGCGGTCGTCGTCACGCGGGCGGGTGCCGCGTGTCCGGGTGCCGCGTGCGCGACGTAGGTCTGGACCGTGACGGCGGCCGAGAGAAGGGTCGTGCCGCGCGCGCGCCCCGTGCCGCGGGCGGCCGCGTCGGGGCGCGGGACGAGCTCGAACGTGACCGGCGCGACGATGCGCGGCAGCGAGCCAACGTTCGCGAGGAACGTCGTCAGCGGGTGGTAGCCGCCGACGACGGTGACTTTATAGCGATACGTGTCGAACTCTGCGCCGGGAAGCATCGGCTCGGGCGCGACACCGCCGATCTCCAGGCCGGCGCGACGCGCCGCCGTAGACACCTGCTCGAGCAGCGCAGGCACCTCGTGCTCGGTCGGCACGAGGCGGCGCAGCAGGTCGAGCGTGGCACGCGAGCGCGCCGCCTCGCGGGCGAGTTCGGCGGGCTTCACCCCGGCCGCCGCCGCGCGCCGCGCCTTCGCGTTCGCGGCCTCGACGTGCTCGACCCGCGTCTCGCGTTCGGCGAGGGCGTCGCCGGCCGCGGTGTACGGGTAGGCGTAGTAGTACGCGAGTCCGGCGAGCGCGGTGATCGCGACGGCGATCTTGGCCTGGACTTTCGGGTCCTGCGGCAGAAGCGACATGGGAAGGGCCTGGCGGACGGCGCGGCGTCAGCGCGCGGGAGCCACGGGGACGGCGAGCCGCTCCGTGCGGAGCACGTCGCGCGGCGGCGTTTGCAGCTCCGCGTCGAGCGTGAACTCGGTGACGTCCTTGCCGTCGACCTGCGCAGCCTCGGAGCGCGCGAGTTGGACGTGCTGGACGAACGGCGACGCTTCGAGGTCGCGCATGAACGCGGTGAGCGCCTGGATGTCGACGGTCTGGCCGACGATCCGGAAGGCGAGCGCGCGGTGCGCCGCGGCCGAGTCGGGCTTCCCCGCCCGATCGCCGACCGGGTGGTCGGCCGCGGCTCCGTCTCCTCCGCCCTTCGCCGGCCGGGCCGGCGCCACGGGCATCGGCGGCGCGCTCGTCTGCTGGACGGCGGTCAGCCACGTGTACGGTGGAAGCGCGCGACTCACCTCGTCGAGCACGTGCGCCCACGCATACCGGGCGCTGTCGATCGCGGTGATCACGCCTAACTGCCGCTGCACGCTGTCGCGCTCGGCCGTCGCGCCGCGCCGCGCCGCGAGCAGCGCGGCGTACCGCGTCGAGTCGGCCGTCGCGGTCCGCTCACGCTCGGCCATCGCCGCCTCGGCACGCGCCTGGCCCGAGTAGAGGAAGCCGCCGGCGCCCGCGGCGAGGAGCACCGCCGCGATCGCGCCGGCGAGGTAGGCATCACCGATGAGCGCCCGCGCGCGCGCACCGATCGCCGCGACCGCATCGGCCACGCCCCGCCCCGACGAGTCGCCGTCCGGGTCGAGCAGGTTGATCTCGATCAGCGTCACGCGGCAGCCCTCCGGGCGTTGCGGGCGCGCGACGCGGCACCGGACGCCGTCGATCGGCGAACGCCGAGCCCGAGGGCGAGTAGCAGGAGCGGCGCGACGGCCTCCGCGTCGATCGCGTCGAGGGCGCCGTCCGCGACCGCGATGCCGCCCAGCGGGTTGATCGTCTCGACGCGCACGCGAAGGCGGCCCGCGGTTGCCGCGGCGAGGCCGGGGACGCGCGCGCCGCCGCCACTCAGGAAGAGCGCGCGCAGCGCGCCGGCGTCATCGCTCCCCGAACTCAGCACCGCGGTCGCCCGCCCGACCTCGGCCGCGAGGTCCTCCGCGTATCGCGCGACGAGCGGCGCGAGCGAGGGCGACGGCCGCTCGCCGCGCAGGAGCGCGTCCGCGTTCGGTGCGGAGAGGGTGAGCTCGCGCTGCAGGTCCTCGCGCAGGCGGCGGGTGCCGAGCGCAAGGTCGCGCGTCAGCACCGGAACGTCGCCGTCGAGCACGTTGACGATCGTCGTCTCGTGGCCGACGTGCGCGAGCGCGACGAGCCCGTCGCCCGCAGCCGCCGCGCCGGGAGGCGTCGACGCGAGATACGCGTTGTGCAGCGCGAAAGCGTCGACGTCGACGATTGCCGGGACCACGCCGGCGTCGGCGAGCAGCGCGACGCGCGCCTCGACGAGTTCACGCTTCGCGGCCGCGATCAGCACGCCCATCTCCGCGCCCTCGGCGTCCGGATCGAGGACGTGGAAGTCGAGCGCCACCGAGCTCATGTCGAAGGGGACATGCTGCTCGGCCTCCCAGCGCAGCAGCGCGCGCGCTTCTGCGCCGCGCGCGCGCGGCGCCCGGATGCGCTTGACGATGACGTCGCGACCGCCGACGGCGACGGCGACGGGTGCGTTAGGCGCGCCCGTCGCGGCGATCGTCGCCCGCACGGCGTCGACGACGAGCGCCGGATCCATCACCTCGCCCTCGACGATCGCGTCGTCGGCCAGCGGAGTGACGACCGCGCGCACCAGCTCCGGCGCACCACCCGCGTGATCGAGCACGATGGCTTTCACGAGCCCGGACCCGATATCGAGGCCAACGGTCTGCTTGGGGCGGCCGAAGAGGCGCATGCGGGGAGGGACGTCGGAGGCGGGAGCGGGCGGGGGGCCGCGGCGGTCGCGCGGACGAGACGGTCCGGCAAGGCCGGCCGGGTGTCGCGCACACGCCACGGTTCGAGCGGTACACGAGCCGCGCGAGGGCGAGGTAACAGCAGCGGACGGTGTGGAGCAGTCGCGGACGCTGCCGGCGACCGGTCCGGAGACCGCCTGTACGGCGAGGTTCAGCGCACGATGTCCACCCACGCGCGCCGGGCGAGCGGAACGGCGCGCGACGCCCCCGCAGCCGCGCGATCGAGCGCACAGCGCGAGCGGCGGACGCGGGACCCGGGCCCGAGCGACACCGAGGTGCCCCGCACGAGGAGGCCACCGTCGACGACCAGCGCGCCGCTCGATGCCTGAACGGTCCCGCCGACGACGGCAAGCCCGGCGATCTCGACCCGGCCGACGACGTTCAGCGAACCGTCGACGATGAGCGTGCCCTGCAGGCGGGCCGGGCCACGCAGCGTCGTGACACCGGGCCCGCGCAGGTGGATCACCGGGTAGTCGCTGGTACAGGGACCGACGGCGCCCGCACCGCGATACGGCTCGCCCCAGCTCGTGGCGTCGCGCACGCACGACGCGCCCGCACCGCCGGTCGCGCGCGGCGCCGGGCTGACGACCCCGCCAGCGGAGACGACAACGTCCGCGCGCGCAGCGAGCGCATCGCGCTCGACGTCGCCGAACCGTTCGGGGCTGGGCGGCACCCACGCCGCGGGCGCCGACAGCACCGCACCGAGCAAGCCCGCGCCGCCGTTCGCACGCACGGTAGGCGCCGCCGCAGCGGCTGCCACGGGCGATTCCGGAGGCGACGTGCAGTCGCTCCACCCGGGCGGTGCCGCGTCGAGCGCGCGGACTTCGGTGTCGGTCGTCAGGTCGAACGGGCCGGCGGCGACGAGCGCGGCCGCCCCGTCGTACCGCACGTTCTCGAACTGGGCAAACAGCCCCACGCGACGCACCGCGTCGCCGACCGGGCCGGCCAGCGCCCCACTCGACGCCTCGGCGCTCAGCAGAAAGCGGCCTCCATCCAGTCGGAGCGCGCGGACGGTGGCCGTGCCGGCCGCGGACGTGATCGTGCGCGTGTCCGACGCGCCAGGCGCGAGGCTCGCACTCCACGACGCCGGCCATGCGGCGAGCACCGTCGCGAGCGCGCCCTCGGCCGCGGTGCGGGCGCGCAGCGCGGCAGCCGCGCCCCGCGCGTCGTCCTGCTGTGCGCGTGCGAGCATCGCGGCGGCAGTCGCCGTCAGCATCGCGACGACGAGCGCGACGAGAACGGCGATGAGCGCGGACCCGCAGCGATCGCCGCCGGACGCGGTCGCGCGTGCGATGCCGCGACGCATGGAGCTCACGTGGAGCCCCGCGGACGCACGACCGCGACGGTGCTGTCCGTACAGCGGAGCCGCCGATCGTAGCGGTTGCACGACGTGCGGAGGAGTACCCGCAGTTCCTCCACGCCGCTCACGGCAGGCACCTGGACCGCCGTGCCCGTCGCGCCGATCGCCTCGAGGTGAAGCCCGCGCGCGGCTGGTGCGTCGAACGGCCCGGCGACGGGCTGCACGGTCTCCCACATGCTGCCGTCCCAGTCGCGAACCCCAAGCTGCCACCCCTCGGTCGCGCGGTACAGTGAGAAGCGGCGGCGACGAGCGACGCGCAGCGGCGCGCCTGCCCCGACAGTCGCCGGCAGGAGCGGAAGATCGAGCGTGAGACGAACGCGCGACGCCCCGCCCGAGGCCGCGGCGAACGGTCCGCTCCGGCAATAGGTCGTCCCCTCGCTCACGGCGCGAACCGTCCGAACGGTCCAGCGGTCGTCCGCGCGCGTCGCCGTGCCAGCGTCGTCGTGCACGGCGACGACGTCGCCCGCCCGCGGCGGCGCGGTCCACCAGGCGAGGGCGAGCGTGGAGGATCCTCCCGGTGCGCCGGCGAGTTCGATCGTGCTGCCGACACCGGCTCCCGCTCCGCCCGCAGCGGGCGCGACCGCGCACGTCACGCCGCCTCCGACGGTCGCCATGACCTCGACCGCTGTATCGGCGAGCGCACGCAAATCGGCAGAATCGTCTCCGGCCGCAACGGTCGTGAGCGGACGGAAGTCGGACGTGAGCGCCGTCGCAGCCTGTGCGAGTTGAGCCCGCGCCGACGCCCGCGCTTCGTGCTCGCGGCGCACACGGGCGACGCGCACGACGGCGTCGAGCGCGGCTCCGAGGACGACAGCAGCGAGCACGGTCGCGACGAGCGCCTCGACGAGCGTCGCACCGCGGCGGCCTGCACCCGTGATGTGCGGAATCCCGGTCACGGCGCGCACCACGCGACCGCGACGACCCCGACGCATTGCGCGCCGTCTCCGTCGGCCGTGACCGTGTCGGCGAGTGTGGCGAGCGCACCGCCACGATCGACACGCCAGCGTTCGACGAGCGCGCCGGTGCGCTCGACTCCCACGCCCGTCGCACACGGGGCGCCACGCCAGCGCTCGGCGCGCGCAGCAAGGAGCGCGACGGCCGCGTCGCCGGCGTGGGCGCGGCGGCCGTCACGCGCCGCTACGGCAAGGACACCGACGGCGCTCAGCACGCCGACGGTGAGCACGGCGGCAGCGACGACGACTTCGGCGAGGACGATGCCCCGCGGAGGGCGATGCGCGCGGTGAAGGGTGGGCACGCCGCCAGTGTACGGCGACCGGGCGCGCGCGGGTGGCCCAAATCGTTGCGCGGTGGGCTGAACTATCGCCGCCTAACGATAGGACGCCTACGGCACGGCCCACGCGAAAGGGCCCGTCTCGCCGCGCGAGACGGGCCCTTCATGGACCGGGGGGGGCCGGCCGCAGCCGCGGCCGGCCCCCAAGCCGACGGTCGCGCCGTGATTACTTGCAGGCGGGGACG
>DASWUT010000782.1:0-2989 GCA_036401455.1 Gemmatirosa sp.
CTGGAAGGGGCCGTCGCTGGCGGGGTTCTACAGCCGCGTGTTCGCGCTCAAGCACGCACAGCCGGCGCTCGCCAACGGAGCCGCCGGAGGCGATCAGCGGACGCTCGCCACCAACGATCCGGCGCACGTCTACGCGTACACGCGGACCCGGGGCGGCAACACGGTGCTCGTCGCGGTGAACTACGGCGACGTGGCGGCGGACGTCGCGTACGAAGGGCTGACCCGTCCCGGGGCGTATCGCGACTGGTTTGGCCGTGCGGGCGCGACGTTGGGCGGGTCGGGGCGCCTGACGGTGCCGGCGCACGGGTACCGGGTCCTCGTGCAGGGGAGCTGACCGGCGGGGGCGGCCGCGGTCACAGCTCGCCGACCGCCCCGATCCGTTCGCGCTGGCCGACGCGCACGAACACCGTCGCCGCGGCGGCGCAGAGCAGCACCGCGCCGGCCAGCCGGATCGCGTTCTCCGGGTTTCCGCCCAACACGCCGCGGAACACCGGCTTGAACGTCGCGATCTGCACGATCATCGGGATCACGATGAACATGTTGAAGATGCCCATGTACACGCCGACCCGCTCCGCCGGGATGCTGCCGGCGAGCATCACGTACGGGTTGCCCATGATGCTCGCCCACGCGAGGCCGATCCCGACCATCGGGATCAGCAGCAGCGCGCGGTCGTGCACGCCCGGGATGGCGAGCATCGCGGCGCCAGCGAGGGCGAGGCAGACGATGTGCGCGATCTTGGGGCCGAAGCGCCGCGTGAAGGGCACCATCGCGAACGCGGCGACGAAGGCGATGAAGTTGTAGAACGCGCCGAGCTGGCCGGTGACGAGCACCGCCTCGTGGTACGCCGGCGAGTGCGCGTCGTGCGTGTTGAAGAGCGATACGCCGATCGCGTCGTTGATGTACTGCCAGTAGGCGAACAGCGCGTACCACTGGAACAGGTAGACCACCGCGAGCTGCTTCATCGTCGACGGCATGTCGAGCATCGCCTCGCGCACCTCACGCAGCGTCGCCGCGAGGCCCGTCGGCTGGGCGAGGATGTGCGCCCGCTCCTCGGCAGTCAGCGGCAGCTCGGGCGTGGTGCGCACGGTCCAGAGAATCGAGGTGATCGAGAAGAGCGAGCCGATGAGGAACGCGATCACCGTCACGTACGGGATCCCGCGCCCGTTGGTCGCGTCGCGGCTCATGCCGATCAGCACGAGCAGCGACGGTGTCAGGTACGACAGCGTCTGCCCGAGCCCCGTGAACGCGCTCTGCGTGAGGAAGCCGATCGAGTGCTGCGACGCGTCGAGGCGGTCGGAGACGAAGGCGCGGTAGGGCTCCATCGTCACGTTGTTGCCCGCGTCGAGGATCCAGAGCAGCCCCGCCGCAGCCCAGAGCGCGGGGCTGAACGGCATCGCGAGCAGGGCGAGGCTGCACAGCACGGCACCGACCAGAAAGTACGGCGTGCGGCGGCCGCGCGGACTCAGCGTGCGGTCGCTCATCGCGCCGATGAGCGGTTGGATCAGGAGCCCCGTCATCGGACCCGCGAGCCACAGGTACGGCAGGTTGGCCTCGTCCGCGCCCAGGTAGCGATAGATCGGACTCATGTTGGCCTGCTGCAGCCCGAAGCTGTACTGGATCCCGAAGAACCCGAAGTTCATGCTCAGGATCTGCGCGAACGAGAGCTGCGGCCGCCGCGCGATTCGCATGCCGATCGCCTCGGCGGAGCCGGCGGTCGCCGGCATGACGGGGAGCGCGGCGTTGGTCGTCGCCATGGGCGGGTGGTCGGGGCGGGGGGCGGGCCGGCGTCGGCCAGATGTGACGCCGTGCGTGAGACCGGCGGATTGCCTGCGCATATAATGGGGGCGTGCACCCGTCGCGCGCGCCCCAGACGCGTGGCGTGCACCAAGTCACCGCACATCCTCCGTGACCGCTTCCGATTCCCCTCCGTCCGACGACCCGGCCGTCGCGCTCCTCCGCGCACTCAGTGGCCCGGCGGGGATCCACGCCTCGCTCTCCGACACGGCCAACTACCGCGCCGTATTCGCGCGCGACGGCGTCATGGCGGGCATCGCGGGGCTGCTGCTCGGCGATGCGACGGTCACCGCGGGGCTCGTGCGCACGCTCGAACGGCTGCGCGACCTGCAGGGCCCCGAGGGGCAACTCGCGTCGAACTACGAGATCGTGCCGGGCGAAGTAGCCGACGACGCCGGCGCGGTCGCCAAGGTCAGCTTCGGCGCGGTCGTGCCGCGCGTCGACGCGGTGACGTGGTACCTGGTCGGGGTCGGGCTCGCGGCGCGCGCCGGGGCAGTCGATGCGGCGGCGTTCCGGGAGTCGGTGCGGCGGGCGGTCCGGCTGCTCGACGCGCTCGAGTACAACGGGCGCGACCTCGTGTACGTCCCCGCCGGGGGCAACTGGGCCGACGAGTACCTGACCGAGGGCTACATCCTGTATGACCAGGTGCTGCGCGCCTGGGGGCTGCGCGTGTTAGGCACCGTGTACGACGAGCCCGCCTGGGCCGAGAAAGCGCGCCGTATCGGCGCGCGAATGGCCGAACGCTTCTGGCCCGCGGCGGACGCCGACCGGCGGTTCCCGATCGCGTCGTTCACGCCGATCGCGACGCGCGACGTCTACGACCTCGCCGCCGCCGCGCTGCTCGGCGTGTCGGGCACGTCGCCCGCGATCGGCGAGCGAGCGGTCGCGTACGCGGTCGACGCATTCCTGGCCGCGGGCGCGCTGCCGCCCGCCTTCAGCCCCGTGATCGACGAGGGCGACCCCGACTGGCCGGCGCTGCGGCGGTACCACCTGTTCGCCTTTCGCAACCGGCCGTACGAGTACCACAACGGCGGCATCTGGCCGATCTGGCTCGGGTGGCTCGCGCTCGCGCTGGCGCGGCTCGGACGGACGGGCGACCTCGCGCGGCTGCGCGCGCTCGTCGCCGCGCGGCTCGCGGCGCTCCCCGGGTACGCGTACGAGGAGTACCTGCACGGCGTGACCGGCGCGCCCGGTG
>DASWUT010000783.1:0-3018 GCA_036401455.1 Gemmatirosa sp.
GACGACGGTCCTCCTCGGCGCGGTCGCGGACCGCGGCCGCCCAGCGCGGCGCGCCCGCCGCGTCGAGCGGAACGCGCAACACCGCGCCTTCGACGGCGCAGCGCGCCGGCAGCGCGGACGTGGCGACGTCGAGCGTCGGCACGTCTTCCGGCACCGCTGCTCGCACGTCGACGCCCGGAATGTCGACATCCGACACCTCGGCATCCGACACCTCGGCATCCGGTGCGAGCACCGCCGTCGCACCCTCGACGCGGTCGACGACGTACACACGCGAGGGCGCAGGCGCGCCGTTCGAGGCGGCGCGCCGACGGCGGGGTGAAGGGCCGGACATCGGGCGATGGATCGGGAAATCAGTGGGCAGCCGGGGCGACCGCGGCGGCAAGGGCGGCGTGCGTGCGGACGGCGTAGCGCCCGTCCGCCGTCGCCCGCACCTCGATGGCGCCGTCGCGATCGGTACGGTACACCTCGGATGGCACCGCCGCCCACATCCGCTCCACGGCGGCCGATGGGTGGCCGTACCGGTTTTCCGCGCCAACCGAGATGATCGTCACCGCGGGGTGCGTCGCGCGCACCCACGCGGCCGTCGTTCCGTTGCTCGCGCCGTGGTGCGCCGCCTTGACGAGCGTCACGCGCGGCACCTCGCCGTGCGCGAGCCAGTGCGCCAGCTCGCGTCGCTCCGAATCGCCGGTGAACAGCGCCCGGAACGCGCCGTAGCCGACGAGCACGCCCACGGAGTTGTCGTTCTGCGTCGTGTTCACCCCCGACGGCGGTAGAATGCGGAGGGTGACCGAGCCGATCGTGACCGTCCGCGCCGTGGCCGCGAGCACCCGGATGTTGGGCATGCGCTCGACCGCACCGACGAGGCGCGCGTAGATCGCGGTCGGCTGCGGCAGACCGTTCTCGATGTACGCGCGCACGACGCACGTCGTGAACACGCGCGGCAGCCCGCCGATGTGGTCCGCGTGGTTGTGCGACGCGATGACGAGATCGAGCGTGTCGATCCCCGCGCCCGCGAGCAGCGCGGCGACCGCAGTGGCGCTCGTCCCACCGTCGATGAGCACGCGCCGCCCCTCCGGCGTCGTGACGAGGGCCGCGTCACCCTGCCCCACGTCGAGCTGCGTGATGCGGAGCGCCGAGTCGGCGCCGCCCGAACCCGCAGCGCCGGTGGCGGGCTGCGCGGTTGCGGGCTGCGCGGCGAGCACGCCCGCGCCCCACACCGCGAACGCGACGCCGCCGGCGCGTACCGCGGCCGTCATCGGGCCGCGCCGGCAGCAGCCACGCGTGGCGCCGGCCGCGCGTACGCGCTCGGTACCGAATCCCACGGTGCCGTGCTCTGCGCGCGGGCGTAGCCGATCGCTTCGAGGCGCCGCATCCATGCGGCGTCGAACAGCTTGTTCGCGCCCGGTTCGATCGACAGCTCCGCGGGCACGGCGGTGTGGTGGAACTCCATGCGCACCCCCGGAACCCCGGTGTTCACCGCCCGCGCGAGCTCCGCCATGCGCTCGAGCAACGGGGGGAACTGTGCGAAGGTCTGCAGCGCCGTCGTGCGCGCCGTCATCGCGCGGCGACTCGATGGGTCGAGGACGGCCGGCGGCGCATGCGTCCACAGGTTCGCGATCGTCCAGACGCGCACCGTCACCGGCGCCGCCTCGGTCGCGCCGCTCTGCACCGCGAGCGCACGATAGTCGTCGAGCCCGAGCGGCGTCAGCACGATCGAGATCACCCCGCCGTCGGCGTGCACGTGACCGTCGATCACGCGCGGCGGGAAGATGCCCGGGATCGCGGCCGACGTGTAGAGCACGGTCTGCGCCCGCGCGAGCCCCGCGCTGTCGCCGCTCCCGAACGCCTGCTGCAGGTCCCACACGCGGCCGACGCCGAGGTCGAAGTCGGTGGTCGCGACGAGAAGCTGACGCCCCTCGCCGAAGTCCGCGGCCAGCGCGCTCCGCCGACCCGCGTCGAACACGCGCGCAATCGTCGCTTCGAAGTGGTGCGTGTTCACGACGCCGCCGGTTCGCCGTAGCCAGAACCACGGGTCGAACGTCGGGGCGAAGCTCGTTGCCGCCGTGCGATACAGGTCGGCGAGCGTGTCGAGCGCGGGGGTGGTCCCGACGAACGCGAACGGCGCCTGCAACGCGCCGGTGCTCACGCCAGTGACGAGATCGAAGCGCGGCATCGCGGGCGCGGTCGCGTCGCCGGTCCTCGCCCGCCACCCGCGCAGGAAACCGACCCCGTACGCGCCGTGCTGCCCGCCGCCCGACAGGAACAACAGGTCGAGCGTTCGGTCGCCGCGCGCGGCCACGCGCCGCGCGAGCCGGGCGACGATCGTGTCGCGCACCGCGCGGTCGGCGGCGCGCTCCGCCGCAGACTCGGCGACCAACGCCTCGACCGTCGCGGCCGGGCGGTGCGTGGTCGAACACGCCGCGAGTGCGAGCGCCGACGCGACGGCGTGGCAGAGCGTACGTCGCGACCAGCGGCGTCGTGCGAATCGCGACATCGTGCCTCGGGGGTGGTGGGAAACCGGGCGGCGCACGGGCGTGCGCCCGCGCCTACGCCGCGTCCAACGCGAGCACCGACCGGAGCAGCACGTCGGCGCCGTTCGCGCAGTCGCGCGGACGGGTGAACTCGCGCGGCGCGTGACTGATCCCCGCGACGCTCGGCACGAAGATCATCCCCGTCGGCGCGAGCCGCGCCATCTCCTGCGCGTCATGCCCCGCTCCGCTCGGCAACGCGCGCGTCGTCAGCCCGAGGCTGTGCGCCGCATCGGCGATGACGGCGCGCACGCGCGGGTCCGTGGGGGCCGGCGCGTGCTCGGTGATCGGTGCATAGCTGAACGCGGTGCCGTCGTCGCGCCCGATCGCCTGCGACTCGGCGACGATCCGCGCGTACAGGCGCGCGACCTTGGGCGCGTCGAGGTCGCGCAGCTCGAGACTCATCACCGCGCGTCCGGGAATCACGTTAGGCGCACCGGGCTCCGCGCGGATCTGGCCGACCGTGCCGACCTGCCGGCCCGGCTCGCTG
>DASWUT010000784.1:0-4166 GCA_036401455.1 Gemmatirosa sp.
GCGCGGCACCCCGGTGCTCGCCGCCGACGACGGACGGGTGTGGAAGGTCCGCTGGAACGCGTTAGGCGGAAACACGATCTACGCGGTCGATCCGCTCGAACGTTTCGTGTACTACTACGCGCACCTCGACCGCTACCGCGACGGGCTCGCCGAGGGCGCGGCGGTGCAGAAGGGGGACACGCTCGGGTTCGTGGGGACGACCGGCAACGCCCCGCCCGACGTGCCGCACCTGCACTTCCAGGTCGCGCGGCTCGGCGCGGACCGCCGCTACTGGGCGGGCACCCCGGTCGACGCACTGCCATTCCTGCGCGCGGCCGACGCTGCCCGGGCGCGGCGCGCGGCGTCGGCCGCGATCACGTCGTCCCGGTAACCGGGTACGCTGCGTCAGGCACGCGAAGCGGGGGGCGCCGTCGCCGGCCGCCCCCCGCTTCGCCTACGATGTGTGGTGCCGACCCGCCATGCCTGCGGGCCTTCGCGGGCCGGATCCGCGCCAGAGTCCGGCGCCGCCGTGGCCACCATGCGCCCGCGACAGGAGCGAGTCTCGGCTGCCGGTCGCGAGAACTGAACCGGTGAACGGTCGACGGCATGGCGTTCGCGCGCGCCTCGCGCGGCCCGACGGATCGCCTCGTAGCTTTGCGTGGCCACCGTTCGACGTGACCGCCGTGATCGCCATCGGCAGCCACGACGCGTGCGGGGTGCGCACCACCCCATTTCAGGCGATCGACCGGGGGCGGGCTCGCTCGCGGCGTCGCGGATCCGAACGAAGGAGCACGATGTGCCGATGACCGGAAAGGAACGCGCCGCCCTGCGCGCCGAAGCGCACCACCTCACCCCCCTCGTCCACGTCGGCCACCAGGGTCTCACGCCGACGCTCTTCCAGGCGCTCGACGACGCACTGCGCGCGCGCGAGCTCGTCAAGGTGCAGCTCGCCCGAACGGTCGACGTGCCGGTGAAGGACGCGGCCAACGCACTCGCGACGGCGTCGGCGGCGGAGGTGGTTCAGGTGATCGGGCGAACGGCCACGCTCTACCGGCACAACCCCGAGCTGGCGCGCAAGTCCGGCGCGGAGCCCCCCTGGCGCGTCTGATCTGACCACTCCCGGGAGACCCGGGACCGAATGCACGAAGGGCGGGGCCACATGGCCCCGCCCTTCGTTCGCTGGATCGGCCGCGTCGGCCGGCGCGCGGCGCCTTACCGGCCGGGCTTACCAGCCCGGCGCGAGCTGGAAGCCGACCACGTTCGGCTTGTCCGGGCGCTGGAAGGCGTGGGCGTAGAACACCTCGACCACCGCGAATCCGAGCAGGTTGATACGGGTCGAGACGCCCGTGCTCGCGATCGGGATGTTGCGCGTCGAGTTCCGCGCCGCGTCGCCGGTGAGGAACTTGAGCTCCGGGCTCTGCAGCCCACTCCACGCGACGCCCGCGTCGACGAACGGGACGAGGTCGACCGGCAGAATGTTCGTGTTGATCAGGCCGAGCCCGGCCGGCGCGAGGATCGGGATGCGGAACTCCGCGCTCGCCACCGCGATGCGGTTTCCGAACAGGCGCGAGAGCGCCGGGCACGTGCTGTACGACGTGGCCGCGGCCCCGCACTCGTTCGTCAGGTTGTTCGTGTTCAGCAGATCGTAGCCGCGCACGAGGCTCGGTAGCCCGAGGTAGTACGGCTGCGACGGGCTGAACTCACCGAAACCGGCGAACAGACTGTCGAGGTTGGTGCCCTGGTTGGAGTTGCCGCCGTAGCGGCCGATGTGAAGGCCGCGGACCGCGAACGTGACCGGGCGGAAGTACAGGTACCGGCGGTAATCCGCCGTCAGCGCGGTGTAGTGCAGGTCGCCAAAGCTCGGCGAGACCTCGAAGCGGTAGCGACCGCCCGCGACGGGTGACGTCAGACCGAAGGTGGAATAGTCGCCGACGAACCCGGCGCTGAGCTGCGCATAGTTGTACGCCGGCGAGAGGCCGGTGATGCGGCCGCTCGTCTCGCCGAGCACGTACTGGCCGCTCGGGTCGAGCTGCGTCGTGTACTGGCGAGCGCTGACGGTCTGCCGCGTGAGGCCGGCCGTGAACTCGAAGCGCTGCGTCGCGTTGAGCGGGTACTGCGTGAGGCCGTAGACGAAGTCCTGTGTGATGCGGCCGATGTACTGCGTGTAGTTGATATTCCCCGAGGCGTCGTACGAGGCGCCGGCGAGGCCGAAGGGGATCGGCACGTGGCCGATGCCGCCGCCGTAGTTCCAGCGGTACTTGCTGTTGATGTACTGCACCTGCCCGCCGATGTCGGCGAGCTGCCCCTGCGCCTGCACAACGGCCGCGAGATTCTGATTGCCGACCTGGTCGCTGAAGAACGCGGCCACACCGCCGCTCACGCCCGTGCCGAAGTAGGTGTTGTAGCCCACGCCGACCGTTGGCGGGGCGACGTAGTCGAGCGAGATCCTGGGGACGAGCTTCGTGTTGGTGAACACGGTGTCGGCGCGCGGCAGGCCGCTGCCGGCGTCGGCGAGGTAGCCCTCGATCGTGCTCGAGCGGCCCGGCGTAGCCGGCGGCAGCACGCCGCCTGCGCCGGCGGCGGTCGCGTCGGCGACGCCGACCGTCGTCGTCGCGCTCGCGGCGGCGGCGATCGCGTTGTTGGGCGCGGTGGCCGCGGTGCCCGAGCTCACGATGGCGTTGGTCGTACCGCCGGTCGCGCTGCCGCTCGCCGCCACGGCCGGCGCGGCGGAGGTGGCCGGCACGGGGGTGCCCTGCGCCTCGCTCGCCTCGAGGCGGACGATGTCGTAGCCGCCGCGGTCGAACACCGAGAACATCACGCGCCCCGTCTGCCGCGCGACCGAGATGGCGGGCGAGAGATTGGTGATGCCCGCGACGCCGGTGGCGCTCCGCGTCAGGCGGTAGCGCTGCCCGCTCGCGAGGTCCTGTCGATAGAGGTCGGAGAACCCGTCGGGGTCGGCGACGTAGTAGATCGACGCGCCGTCCGGGGCGAACTGCGGGTTGATGTGCCGCGCGCCCGGGAAGCCGTCGAGCACGCGCAGCTGCCGCGTGTCCAGATTGAACAGCCCGATGCGGGTCGGCGCGAAGGTCATCCGCTCGAAGTCGGTGCCCGGACCCTGGTCGGTGACGAAGGCGAGCGTCCGGCCGTCGGGGCTCCACGCCGGCTGCAGCTGCGCGTAGCGGTCGCTCGTCAGTCGCGTCACGCGGTCGGACGCGAGGTCGTACGTGTACAGGTCGGAAATCCCGCCAACCTGGCCGACGAAGGCGATCGTGCGCCCATCGGGGCTCCAGGACGGGTCGAGCGCGGCGCCGATACCGGGGGTCTTGAGGGTGCGTTCGGTCCTGCGACGCACAACGTCGTAGACCTGGATGACCTGGTTGCCCTTCTCGTAGACGACGTACGCGAACCGCTGCCCGTCGGGGCTCCACGTCCCCGCCGAGTTGACGAACGAGAGCGCGTCGAAGTGCCGCGGTGAGTTAAGCGACCCGAGCTGCGCAGTAACCTTTCCGGTCTCCGCGTCGGCGAGGTAGATCTCGATGCTGAACAGCCCGCGGCTCGAGTAGAAGGCGACCGTGCGCCCGTCGGGGCTGATCGTCGGGCCGATGTTGTACTCGCCGCCGCGCTTGGTGCGCTGCACGATGATCGGCTTGGCGGTGCCGTCGGGAGGCGTGCGCCCAGCCATGAGCGGCAGGTACGCGCCCTGGATCGACGCCTTCCAGTCCTTCGACAGCTGGTCGGTCGAGACGTCGAGCGTGCGGCGGATCGCGCCCTCGAAGCCGTAGCGGAGCGCGGCACGGTAAACGTCGACGACGGCCTGGTCACCGTAGCGGCCACCGACGTACGCCCACAGCGCCTGCCCGTAGCGGTACGGGAAGTATCGCGGGTCGGTCGTCAGCTGCTTGATGGTCGGTACGTCGTTGCGCCGCGCGGCGTCGCGCAGCCACATCGCCGTGTTCACGTCCGAGCGGCCGAGCGACAGGTACTCCGCCATCCCCTCGATGAGCCAGAGCGGCAGCGTGTTGAGCCCCTGCTGCGCGCCCGGCGTGGCGTTGGCGATGTCGTACTGGAAGACGTGCACGAGCTCGTGACCGAGCACGTGGTTGTTGTCCGCGTACACGCCCGTGAACGGCATGAGGACGCGCTCGCGGAAGCTTTCCGTGACGCCGCCCGTGCCCTCGTCGCCGATC
>DASWUT010000785.1:0-1653 GCA_036401455.1 Gemmatirosa sp.
ACGCCGCGCACCGACGTCGCGAGCTCCTTCAGCGCACCGAGGTGCGTCGTCGCGATCGTCGTCGTGCCGCGCCCGGTCAACTCCTCGAGCACGGAGGCGCCTAACGCCGCGCCCTCGACCGGGTCGGTGCCCGAGCCCAGCTCGTCGATGAGGACGAGCGACGCGTGCGTCGCGGCAGCGACGATCTCGGTGAGGTTCTTGAGGTGCGCCGAGAACGTCGAGAGCGACGCCTGCAAACTCTGCTCGTCGCCGACGTCGGCGAAGAAGTCGTCGAACACGGCGACGCGGCTCTCCTCACCGACGGGCGCGGGGATCCCGCTCTGGACGAGCAGCGAGATGAGCGCGAGCGCCTTGAGCAGCACCGTCTTGCCGCCGGTGTTGGGGCCCGAGACGAGCAGGGTGTGCTCGTTGGAATCCATCGCGAGGTCGAACGGCACGACCGGGATCCCCTGCGCGAGCAGGAGCGGGTGCCGCCCGTTCACGACCGCGAACCCCTCGCCCGCGGGCACGAGGTCGCACGGCGCGCAACCGAATTCGGTCGCGAACCGCGCGCGCGCGTAGAGCGTGTCGAGCGCGACCAGCACGTCGAGCGCGTCGAGCATCGCATCGCGTAGCGGGCGCAGCTCGTCGGTCAGCTCGGCCAGAATGCGCTGCACTTCGGCCGCCTCGCGCGCCTCCAGCTCGCGGATGCGGTTGCCGAACTCGACGGCCGCCGGCGGCTCGACGAAGAGCGTCGCGCCGGTGCTCGACGCGTCGTGCACGATCCCGCCGACGACGCCGCGCGCGGCAGCGCGCACGGGGATGACGTAGCGCCCGTTGCGCACGGTCACTGACGCGTCGGGCACCTGCTGGTGCGACTCCAACCGACCGATCGCGCGCTCGAGCAGCGCGATCAACTCGCCCTGCGCGCCGCGCAGTTCCCGGCGCACGCCGCGCAGCACCGCACTCGCGTCGTCGCGCACCGTGCCGTCCTCGGCGATCGCACGCTCGATCTGCTGCTCCATGCGCGACACGCTCGGCAGTCGGTCGCCGAATGGCGCGAGCACGGCGGCGACGATCAGCGGGCGCCGCGGATCGGACAGCGCGTCGCGCGTCCGCCGCGACGAGCGGAGCAGCGTTGCGCCCTGAACGAGCTCCTGGCCGCTCCACACGGTGCCGACGACTCGCAGCCGGGCGAGCGGTTCGGTGAGGTCGGGCGTGGGCTCGGGCGACCAGCCGCCCTCGCTCGCGACGAGGGCCCGCACCGCCGCGACGTTCCGGTGTTCGCTCTCCAACCACGTGATGTCCGCCGACGGCGTGAGCGCACGCAGGCGGGCAGCGCCGAGCGTGGACGTCGCGCGGTCGGCGACGACGGCGAGGACGCGCGGGTATTCGAGGACGGCGAGGGCATGCGAATTCATTACCGAATACTACCCCGCGCGGGCCTGGCGGATCGCCGCGCGCCCCGGGTTCAACTCATCCCCGCCGCCATCTCCTCGCGTGCGATGCGGTTGAGCACCGAGCCGTCGACGCGCCCCTTGTACTGCCCCATGAGCCGGCCCATGATCGCGCCGAGGTTCCCCGCCCCGCCGGCGACCGCGGCTCGCGCCGCGGCGCGGATCTCGGCCTCGTCGACCGACGGCGGCAGGTAGCGCTCGAGCAGCAGGATCTCGG
>DASWUT010000786.1:0-8312 GCA_036401455.1 Gemmatirosa sp.
GGGGCCACCGCGTGATGACCATCAAGCACGGCCATCACACGTTCAACCTCGATCCGTCGACCACCGACACGTACCGCCACTACCACGAGGGGGGCGCGGAGCGGGTGGCGATGGCTGCGCCCGACAAGTTCGCGCTCGTCGTGCGCTGGGGTGACGAGCGCGGCGGCCCCGAGTTGGCGCCTGAGGCGATCGCCGAACGCTACCTGAGCGACGCCGACGTCGTCGTCTGCGAGGGGTTCAAGAACTCGGCGTTGCCGATGATCGAGGTCTTCCGCGAGGCGGCGCACCGCGCGCCGATCTACGAGCCGGGCGGCCCGACGGCCGCGCAGTACCTCGCCGTCGTGACCGATGTGGCGGACGGAGCACAGGACGCCCGACTCGCCGGCGTGCGGGTGCTGTCGTTCGACGACGCGGGCCATCTGGACGCGCTCGTCTCGCTCGTCGAACGCGAGGTCATGCGCCGTTGATGCGCGCCACACTGGCGGCGTGATGACCGGTGCGTGGCGCGGCGCCCCTGGCAGCGCGCGCGAGCGACTGAGCGCCGCAGACGCCGGCGCGCGCATCCTCGCCACACTCGCGCCGCTCGCCGCGGAAGAGCTCGCACTGGCCGACGCCTACGCGCGGGTGCTCGCGGTGCGCGTCACCTCGCCGCTCACGATGCCGCCGTGGGATGCGAGCGCGATGGACGGCTACGCCGTGCGCGCGGCCGACGTGCGCGGCGCGACGGATGGCGCCCCCGCCGCGCTCGCCGTCGACGGTACCGTGGCGGCGGGGCACGCCGACGGGCGGCCGCTGCCGGCGGGGACGGCCCGGCGGATCATGACCGGTGCCCCACTACCGCCCAACGCGGACGCCGTCGTGCGGGTCGAGGACACCGACGCGGGCGGCGAGCGCGTGCACGTGCGCCGCGCGGTGGCCCCCGGCCGCGACGTGCGCCCGCGCGGCGAGGACGTGCGCACGGGTGACGTCGTCCTCGAGGCCGGCGCGCTGCTCGGCGCGGCGCAGCTCGGGCTCCTCGCGGCGTGCGCCACGGCCACCGTCCACGTCTATCGCCAGCCGCGCGTCGGAGTACTCGGCTCGGGCGACGAACTCGTGCCGCTCGACCGTGCCGCAGCGGCCATCGCCGGCAACGGAATCGTCGCGTCCAACAACGTCGCGCTCGCGGCCGCGGTGCGCGAGGCGGGCGGGATCCCCGTCGACCTCGGCATCGCGGCCGACACCGTGGACGCGGTGCGCGATCGACTCGCCGGCGCGCACGCGTGCGACCTCGTCGTGACCACCGCCGGCGTGTCGGCGGGCGAGTTCGACTGCATGCACGACGCGGTCGCGGCGACGGGCGGTCGCGCGGAGCGCTGGTCGGTGCGGATGCGCCCGGGCGCACCGATGGGCTTCGGGCACGTGAGGCGCGGGCCCGGCGCCGTGCCGTGGGTCGGGCTCTCCGGCAACCCCGGCGCGGCGCTCGTCGCGTTCGAGCTATTCGTGCGCCCCGCGATTCGCCGACTCGCGGGGCACCGCGCGCTCTTCCGCCGCACCGTTCCGGTCATGCTCGACGCGCCGGTCGCGCTGGCCGCGCCGGTGCTCCACCTGCTGCGGGTAGAGCTGCGTGAGGCGGACGCTGGTGACGGCCCCGCACACGCCCGGTTGGCCGGCGCACAGGGGGCGGGGCGACTCACGACCGCCGCGCGCGCGGACGCCCTGCTCGTCGTGCCCGCCGGGCGCACGCACTTCGACGCCGGTGAGCGACTCGCGGCGATTCCGTTAGGCGGCGCGCCACACACCGACCGTCCAGCCGTGTGACGTGCCGCGTCGGCGCGGCTCGCCAACGCGCCGTCAGAAGCCGGGTGTGGCGCAGTTCCTGAACAGCATGCGGCGCCATGACGCGCAATTTCCTCGACGTGCTCGCGCGGACGCCCGGCGCGCCGGATGGGTGGAACGAGTACGCCAAGCCGCGTGATTCGCGCCGCGGCCGGCCCGCGCTCGCGCCCGACGGCGACGCGGGGCGGTTCCTCTTTGCGACGGGGATCGAGTGCTCCTATCCGACGGCGATGGGGCGCGACGGGCGCGTCGTGCGGCGCGACCAGTTGGCCGAGTGTCGTCACTACGAGTGCTGGCGCGACGACTTCGCGCTCGTCCGCGACCTCGGACTGCGCGTGCTGCGCTACGGGCTGCCCTACTACCGCGTCCACGTCGGCCCCGACCGCTACGATTGGAGCTTCGCCGACGAAGCGATGGCCGAACTGCGCCGCGTCGGCCTGACGCCGATCCTCGACCTGCTGCACTTCGGCGTGCCCGACTGGCTCGGCGACTTCCAAAATCCCGAGCTGCCCTATCACTTCGCGCGCTACGCCGACGCGGTCGCCGCACGCTACCCGTGGGTGCGTTACTACACGCCCGTCAACGAGGTGTACGTCGCCGCGCGCGCGAGCGCGCGCGACGGGGTGTGGAACGAACGCCTGACCACCGACCGCGGCTTCGTTACCGCGATCACCCATCTCGCCGCGGCCGGCAAGCTCGCCGCGGCAGCGATCGCGCGGCGCCGTCCGGACGCCGTCTTCGTGCAGAGCGAGTCGACTGAGATCACGCACGACCTGCACGGCGTGCCCGACCCGACGACGGACTTCAACAACGAGGTACGCTTCCTCTCGCTCGACCTGCTCTACGCACACCAGCCACGCGGCGACGTCGCACTCTACCTGCTCGACAACGGCGTCACGCGTGAGGCGTACACGTGGTTCATGCGCGGCGAGCCGCCCGGATATCACGTGATGGGCAACGACTACTACGGGCGCAACGAGTGGCTGCTGCTCCCCGACGGCTCGCGACAGCAGGCCGAAGACATCGCCGGCTGGTACGGCGTCAGCAAGCTCTATCAGAAGCGGTACCGCAAGCCGATGATGCACACCGAGACCAACGTCTTCGACGCCGACGCCGCGCCGACGTGGCTGTGGAAGCAGTGGCTCAACGTGCTGCGGATTCGCTCGGACGGGTATCCAGTGGTCGGCTTCACGTGGTACTCGCTCACCGACCAGGTCGACTGGGACACGTCGCTCGCCGAGCAGAACGGGCGGGTGAACGCGTGCGGGCTGTACGACCTCGACCGCAGGCCGCACCCCGTCGCGGCGGCCTACCGGATGCTGCTCGAGGAGTTCGGCCACCTGTCCACGCTCGGTGGGACGGACCTCTTTCAGCTGGCCGACGGCCCGGCGCGTGGTCGGTAGGCACGCGCGACGCGCGGCCGTCGTGCTCGCGGCCGCGCGCGTGGGCGCATTCGCACCGACTGGCGCGCATGCGCAGGCACCCGGCACCGCGCGCGGACCAGTGCGTGATACCGCATCCGACACCGCCACGGCGCGGGCAAGTCGTCGAAGCCCGACGTGCGCTACAGCTTCGACCTGCTCGCCGCCAACACGGCGCGCCTGCTCGACACGCTCGGCGTGCGCGAGGCAGCGGTCGTCGGGCACTCGACGGGCGGCATGCTCGCCGTGCGCTTCGCGCGGACGTTCCCGGATCGCGTCACGCGCCTCGTGCTCGAAGATCCGATCGGGCTCGAGGACTACCGCGAGCGGATCCCGCCGCAGACCGACGAGACGCTCTTTCGCACCGAGCTGGCGAACACCGACCCGGCCGCGATCCGCGCGTTCTTCGCGCGCTACTTCGCGCACCCGCACCCCGAGATCAGCGATCCGCTCGCCGACGTCTACGTGCGCGTCACGCGCAGCGGCGAGTACCCGCGTTGGGCGAAGGCGTCCGCGCTCGCCTACCAGATGATCTACCAGCAGCCGGTGCGAAGCGAGTACCGCCTGCTGCGCCCGCCGACGCTGCTCGTCGTCGGTGCGGACGACCATACCGTTCCGTTAGGCAACTACGCGTCGCCAGCGACGCGTGCCGCGATGGGCCACTTCCCCGAGCTGGCGCGCGCCGCCGCGCGCGAGATCCCCAGGGGCGCGGTCGTCGTCATCCCCGGCGCGGCGCACATCCCGCACCTCGAGCGTCCGGACATATTCCTGCCCACGCTGCTCGGGTTCTTCGGTACGACGCCCGAGCCCGCCGCCCACCGCTGAGTTCGCCAGCGCGGCACCCTTCACCGCTCCGCACGAGCGCACGGCCCGACGAGGGGCAACAACGACCTATGATCGACCTCAAGACGTTCGAGGTGTGGTTCGTCACCGGGAGCCAGCACCTCTACGGCCCCGAGACGCTGGCGCAGGTGGCGGAGCATTCACGAACGATCGCGCGAGCGTTGGGCGCAGCCGCGTCGGTCCCGGTGCGCGTGGTGTTCAAGCCGGTGCTCACGACGCCCGACGAGATCCACCGGCTTGCACGCGACGCGAATGCGGCCGCCGATTGCGTCGGACTCCTCGCGTGGATGCACACCTTCTCGCCGGCGAAGATGTGGATCGCGGGGCTGCGCGCGCTGCAGAAGCCGTTCGTGCACCTGCACACGCAGTTCAACCGCGAGATCCCCTGGGCCGACATCGACATGGACTTCATGAACCTGAACCAGTCGGCGCACGGCGACCGCGAGTTCGGGTTCATCGGCAGTCGCATGCGCCTGGAGCGCAAGGTCGTCGTCGGTCACTGGGAGGAACCGGGCGTGCGGGCCGGTGTGGGCGCGTGGGCGCGTGCGGCCTGCGCGTGGCACGACGCCCAGGGCGCGCGCTTCGTGCGCTTCGGCGACAACATGCGCGAGGTCGCCGTCACGGAAGGTGACAAGGTCAACGCGCAGATGCGCCTGGGGTACAGCGTCAACGGCCACGGCGTCGGCGACCTCGTCCAGGTCGTCGACGACGTGAGCGATGCAGACGTCGACGCGATCGTCCGCGAGTACGACGATCAGTACACGGTCGCCCCCGAGCTGCGCGCGGGCGGCGAGCGGCACCAGTCGCTGCGCGACGGCGCGCGCATCGAGATCGGCATCCGCCGCTTCCTCGAGGACGGCAACTTCAAAGGGTTCACGACGACGTTCGAGGACCTACACGGCCTCGTCCAGCTCCCCGGCCTCGGGCCGCAGCGACTCATGGCCGAGGGCTACGGCTTCGCGGGCGAGGGTGACTGGAAGACCGCGGCACTCGTGCGCGCGATGAAGGTGATGAGCGCCGGCCTAACAGGGGGCACATCCTTCATGGAGGACTACACGTACCACCTCAGCCCCGACGGCGCGAAGGTGCTCGGCTCGCACATGCTCGAGGTCTGCCCGACGATTGCCGGCACGCGCCCGACGCTCGAGGTGCACCCGCTCGGCATCGGCGGCAAGGCCGACCCGGTACGCCTCGTCTTCGACGCGAAGACCGGGCCCGCGGTCAACGCGTCCGTCGTCGAAATGGGCGACCGCTACCGGATGATCGTCAACGCCGTGGACGCGGTGCCCACCGACGCACCGCTCCCCAAGCTGCCCGTCGCGCGCGCGTTCTGGACGCCGCAGCCCGACCTCAAGACCGGCGCGGCGGCGTGGATCTACGCCGGCGGCGCGCACCATACCGGCTTCAGCTTCGACCTCACCGTCGAGCACCTGTCCGACCTGGCCGAGATGGCGGGGATGGAGTTCCTCGTCATCGACCACGACACCACGGTGCCAAGCTTCAAGAAGGAGCTGCGCTGGAACGACGTCTACTACCGGCTCGCGAAGGGGTTCTGACGCCGGAACCCGCGGTGGATCCACGTGCGCCCCTGACCGAGCGCGCGCCCGAGCCGGCCGAGCGCGCGCCGATGACGGCGTGGTACGACCCGGGGCAGCTCGTCCGCACAGCGGTCAGCGTCGTCGTCGCGACGGTGTTCGCGCGCAACGCGGACCGCCGCGTTCTCGACGCGGTCGTGCACCGCGACGAGCCCGACGTCCACGACTACTCCGCGGCCGACGAACTGTGGCTCGATTACGTCAGCGACACCGGCGACGGGTGGAACGCGACCTACGCCATCGCCTACCACGTCGGCCGATGCGCGCTCGACGTGCGAGACACGTTAGGCACGCCGCACGCGACGCAGCGCGGCCGCCTGCTCGTCTTCGGAGGCGACGAGGTGTACCCGGTCGCGACCCGCGCGGCGTACGAGCAGAAGCTCGTCGCGCCGTACCGCGCCGCGCTTCCCTGGTCGCGGCCGCCGTATCCGGACGTGTTCGCCGTGCCCGGCAATCACGACTGGTACGACAGCCTCGTGGCCTTCACGCGGCTGTTCTGCGCCGGCAGCGGTCCGGATGGGGCGCCGCGCCGATGGTTCGGTGGCTGGGTACCGCGACAGCGGCAGAGCTACTTCGCGTGTCGCCTGCCGCACGGGTGGTGGCTGGTCGGCACCGACGTGCAGTTGGAGTCGGACATCGACGCGCCGCAGCTCGACTACTTCCGGCGCGTCGCCGCACAGATGCGCCCGGGGGACCACGTCGTGCTCTGCCTGGCCGAGCCGCACTGGGTTTATGAGGCGAAATACCGGCGGTTCGACCCACGCGTGACCGAGCGCAACCTCACGTACCTCGAGCGCGAGGTCTTCCGCGACCAGCGCATCTCGGTGTGGCTCGCGGGCGACCTGCACCACTACCGCCGCCACGCGTCGGCCGATGGGCGGCAGAAGATCACCGCAGGAGGCGGGGGCGCGTTCCTCCACCCCACCCATGCCGACGTCGACGACGTGCGCGTGCTCGGCGCCGACGGACCGCCAGACGAGCGGTTCATGCTGCACACGAGCTTCCCGCCGCCGGCCGTGTCGCGCGCGCTCGCCTGGCAGAACCTCCGCTTTCCGCTGCTCAACCCGCGCTTCGGGCTCGCGACGGGCGCGCTCTACGTGCTGCTCGCCTGGGCGGTGCAGCCGGGCGTGCCGACGGGCGGCGACGGCGCGGTGCTTCCGCGGTCGGTCGGCGACCTGTTAGGCGCGACCGCTCGCGGCGTCCTCCACAGCGAGATCGCCGTGCTCTGGGGCGTGCTGCTCGTCGCCGGATTCTGGTTCTTCACCGACACCCGATCGCCGCGCTTCCGGCTGTGGGGCGGGCTCGCGCACGCCGGTGCGCATCTGCTCGGCGCGTTTGCCGTCGCGTGGGGGGCGACCTACGCAACTGCCGGTCTGGGACAGCGGCTCGGCTGGACATGGCTCGCCTTCGGCGGCACGGCGCAGCTCGTGCTCGCCGGCGCGTTGATCGCCGCCGGCGGTTATCTCGTTGGCAGCGTCCTGATGGGCGCGTACCTGCTCGTCGCGCTCAACGGCTTCGGGCATCACGAGAACGAGGCGTTCTCGTCGCTGCATTGCGAGGACTGGAAGAGCTGGCTGCGGCTGCGGGTGACCGCGTCGGGCGAGCTCGTCATCTATCCGATCGGGATCGAGCGCGTTCCGCGCCTGTGGCGCGCGACGACCGGCGGCGGTGCGGACGAGCACACCGCAGAGGGCCCGCTGTTCGTGCCCGACGACGCACGCGCGAGCCCGGCGCACCTGATCGAGCTACCGATCAGGTGCGCCGGGCCCGCGCGCAGGTGAACGTTAGGCAGCTCCGCGGCGAACCCCGGAGCCGCCCGCCGATCACGGCTTGATGAAGTTCCCGGCGATCGCGAGCACCTGCGCCATCGTCAGCGGCTCGTCGAACGCTTCCTGGATGTGCATCACGCTCGCCGTCGAGTGCTGGGCCAGGTCGATGCCCGCGTGCACCGTGTTGTCCTCGCCGGCGTAGGTTCCCGACGTGCCGGGGATGTCCGTCATCGCGCCGTCGATCCAGCCCTTGTGGTACGGCCCCTGGTTGGTGAACCCGCCACGCAGGCGGCGCACCTCGGCCGCATGCCGCGCCTCCACCGAGTGGATCGTCAGCGCGGTCGTCAGCACCGACTTGTACGGCATCAGCGCGGGCGCCTGCCCCTTGTACGCGCGCACGCCGGTGTCCTCGAAAGCCTGCGCCAGCGCGGTGAACGTGCTGTAGTCGCTGAACACCGTCGGGAACTTGCCGCCCGCCGTGAAGTCGAACGTCGGGCTCGGACGCGCCGAGCTGCCGAGCGTGCTCTTCAGCGCGACCACGTGCTGCGCCTCGTGCGTGTTGATCGTATTGAAGATCGCCTGGTCGCTCGAGGGAATGATCCCGGACGCGACGCCCTTCATGTAGAACGCGGACTCGAGGTACTCGAGCGTCAACGCGAAGTTGAGCACCGTGATGACGACGGCCGGCAGGCGCGTCGACTGGCCGAACGCGTCGCGCGCGAGCGCGGCAAGCGCGACCGGCGCGGTGGCGAGCCCGATGCCGGCGGCGACGGCGGCCGACGTGCCCGCGCCCTGCAGAATCGCCATGCGGCGGCTAACGAGGCGCTCGGCGATCTCGGGGTCCTCGGCCTCGAGGTGCGCGAGCAGCG
>DASWUT010000787.1:0-3502 GCA_036401455.1 Gemmatirosa sp.
GCCGAACGCCTGCGGGTCGCGCACGGCGATGTCGGCGAGGATCTTCCGGTCGATCTCGAGGCCGGCCGCCTTGAGGCCGTTGATGAACACGGAGTAGCTCATGCCGTGCTGATGCGCGGCCGCGTTGATGCGCACGATCCAGAGGCGGCGAAAGTCGCGCTTCTTGTTCTTGCGATCGCGGTACGCGTAGCGCCAACCGCGCTCGACGGTTTCCTTGGCCGGCCGCCAGAGCTTGGAGCGCGCACCGTACGCGCCCTTCGCGGCCTCCATGATCTGCTTCTTGCGCTTGAGGCGCGGGACGTTCGAGACTGCGCGTGGCATCGTCTAGGCTCCTGGGGTTCGCGTCGCGACGGTGGCGTTAGGAGGCGAGCAGGAGGCGCTTGAGCACCTTTGCTTCGCCGTTGGTGCCGACGGTCGTGTTGCGGCGCAGGTTGCGCTTCCGCTTCGGCGACTTCTTGGTGAGGATGTGGCTCTTGTACGCCTTGGCGCGCTTGACCTTCCCGGTCCCGGTGACCGAGAAGCGCTTCTTCGCGCCGCGGTGCGACTTCATCTTCGGCATGGCTACGCCGTCTCCATTATTTCGGGGTGAGGATCATGGTCATGGCCTTTCCCTCGAGCCGCGCGTCGCTCTCGATCTTGGCGAGATCGGCGAGCTCCTGCGCGACGCGGGTGACGACCGCGCGCCCCAACTCGGGGTGCGTGATCTGCCGACCGCGGAACATGAGGGTGACCTTGACCTTGTTGCCTTCCTCGAGGAAGCGGCGGGCGTGGCGCGTCTTGGTCTCGAAGTCGTGCTCGTCGATTCCGGGCCGGAACTTGACTTCCTTGAGCTGGATGACGTGCTGCTTCTTCTTGGCCGTCCGCGCCTGCTTCGCCTGCTCGAACTTGAACTTCCCGTAGTCCATGATGCGGGCCACGGGCGGCCGAGCGAGCGGGGCGACCTCGACGAGGTCGAGGCTCTGTTCTTCGGCGATCCGGAGGGCGGCTTCGACCTCCAGAATGCCGAGCTGGCTGCCGTCGGCCGCGATCACGCGGATCGGGCTGATGCGGATCTGCCGGTTGACGCGGACGCGCTTCGTCGTGTCCTGAATACGCCGTGCTCCTCGAGGGGGAAAACGAAAGCGGCGCGAGCTCCGACCCCCGGAGCTCGCGCCACGCTGCCGACCAGGCCCGTTACGGACCTGCCGGCGCGGAGCGCACGCGTTCCGCGATGATCCCCCGCGTCAGGGCGGATCGGACGGAACGCGTGGCGATTGCCAGAACTCCTGCAGCACACCCGCGGGGCAACGGTCTGGTCCAACGACGGCGTCGCCCGCAGCGGGGCCGGAGGGTGGGGGCAGACGCACGCAGACGCACGTCGCCCCACTTCGCGCATTGTGACCCGGCAGGTTAGTGCGCAGGGCTCAGGCTGTCAACCCTTCGCGTTGCCGTCCACGCCGGATCAGATGCCGACGAGCGCGTACTGCCGACCGTCGTGCGCGACGCGCCCCCACCCGACCTCTGGATCGTGCTCGAAGACCACGAGCCAGCCGTCGGCCGCAGCTCGTCCCAGCAGCGCCCGCTTGCTCTCGAGCGTCACGAGCGGCTCGACGTCGTAGCCCATGATCCACGGCAGCGGCAGGTGCGCGGCCGTCGGGACGAGGTCGCCGAGGAAGCACAGCGTCTCGCCGCCGCTCTCGACGAGCACGCTCTGGTGGAAGGGCACGTGCCCCGGCGTGGGCACCACCCGGATGCCGGGCACGACGTCGGCCTCGCCATCGAGGAAGTCGAACCCGCCGGCGTCGGCGACCGGGACGAAGTTGGGCGCCAGATAGCTCGCCGCGGTACGCTCGTTGGTGTGCGTGGCGTACGCGAACTCACCGCGCTGCACGACGTGCCGCGCCCCGGGAAACGTGAGGCGCACCGTGCCGTCCCCGTCGCGATACGTGTTGCCGCCCGCGTGGTCGAAGTGAAGATGCGTGTTGACGACGACGCGCACGTCCGTCGTCGCGTGTCCTAACGCACGCAGTCCGTCCTCGAGCCAGGTACGCTCGCCGCCGCCCGCGTTGTCGAGACCGTAGATCTCGCGGAACTTCGCGTCCTCCTTGTTCCCGAGCCCCGTGTCGACGAGGACGAGACCGTCGTCGTGCTCGACGAGCAGGCACCGCATCGCGAGCGGGACGCGGTTCCGGGCATCCGGCCGAAACTTGCGCTCCCAGAGCGGCCGCGGCACGACGCCGAACATCGCGCCACCGTCGAGCTGCTGCACGCCGGCGTGGATCGTGTGAACCGTCAGACGGCCGAGACGGCGGGTCTGCGTGCGTGCGTGAGACGCGGCGGTCATGGCCGGGTGAGACGACGCGTCACGCCTCGGGGTCGCGCCGCACGCCGGTCGGCAGCGCGCTTCGCCGACGGCGCCGCCCGGTACCCGTCCCGCCCGCGAGCCACGCGTCGAGCGCACCCCACGTCGTGACGCCGTGGTCGGCCGCGTCGCGCAGCAGCCGCAACAGGCAATGCGCCGTCGCGACGGCGTCCCCAGCCGCGCTGTGGCGCCACGGCCGCTCGCGCCCGTGCCGCGACTCGAAGTACGTCTCCGCGAACCGCGTCGCGCCATACCACTCGGCTACGTAGCCGAGCGACCGGCTGCGAAGCTGCGGCAGGAGCTTGCGCGCGAGGCGGACCGTGCAGAGGCGGCGTCCGTCGAGCGCGCGACCCGACGTGCGCGCGACCTCCGACGACACGAACCGCCAGTCGAACGCGGCGTTGTGCGCCACGAACACGCGGCCGGCGAGCGCGGTCACGACGTCGTCGCACACGCCGCCGAACGGCGCCTTGTCGCGGACCATCTCCCACGAGATCCCGGTGAGCCGCATGATCTCGGGCGGAATGCTCCGCTCGGGGTTCACGAGCGTTTCGTACACCTCGCGCACTTCTCCGCCCTCGACGACGACCGCGGCGAACTCGGTGATCCGATGGCCGTGGTCCGGACTTCCGCCCGTCGTCTCGACGTCGACGACGACGTACGGCAGCGCGTCCAGCCGATCGTCATCGCCAGGGGCGGGCGGCACGGGCGCGTCGTCCGACGCCGGAGCGCTCCGCGACGCGCGTGTGCGACGCGTACCCGCCTGTTGCACGCCCGCGCGGTGCTCGCCTCCGGTCGCCGTCGCGCCGCGTGCGGCGCGCCACTCGTCGAACGTCGGCATCGGCGCGCGCACTTCGGCGACCAGGCTCCAGCGCCCGTCCGCGCCGCGGGCGAACTCCGGGTGCGCGCCGAGGAGTTCGACCGCGAGTCGGTCGGCAACCGCGCCGGCGATCGACGGCAGCTGACAGACTCGCGCGACGAGCTCCGCGGACGACGCCGGCCCGCCGCGCAGCAGGTCGCGGGCGCGTTCGATCAGGAGCGTGTCGGCGGGGCGCACACTCACGCCGCGGGTGGGGGACGCCGAGGATCGTGTCACGTCAGGGCGCGTCGCGCGTGATGGGGCACGTCATGCAGCGCGGGCCGCCGCCGCCGCGCACGAGC
>DASWUT010000788.1:0-6361 GCA_036401455.1 Gemmatirosa sp.
CTCCACCTCGCGACGACTGCCGATGAACAGGGGCGTGCGCTGGTGCAGCTCGATCGGTTGCACCTCCATCACGCGGCGAGTTCCGTCGCTCGCGCAGCCACCGGCCTGTTCGACGATGAAGGCGAGCGGGTTGGCTTCGTAGAGCAGCCGCAGCTTGCCGCGCGGGCGGCGCGTGTTGGCGGGGTAAGCGAACACCCCCCCACCGAGCAGGTTACGGTGAAAGTCGGCGACGAGCGAGCCCACGTAGCGCACGTTGAGCGGCTTGCGTGCGCCGTCGAGGCCGCGGTATCGGCGCATGAGCGTCTTGACTGGCTCCGACCAGTACTGCTCGTAGGAGTCGTTCACCGACAGGTACTGCCCCGACTCCGGGATCCGCATGTCGGGGTGCGACAGGAGGAACTCGCCGAGCGCCGGGTCGAGCGTGAAGCCATGCGCGCCCTGCCCCGTCGTGTAGACCATCATCGTGCTGGAGCCGTAGATGATGTACCCCGCGGCGACCTGGCGCCGGCCGGGCTGGAGCATGTCTTCGAGCTCGCCGCGCGGCCCGACCGAGATCTTCTTCATCACCGAAAAGATCGTCCCGACGGGCACGTTGACGTCGATGTTCGACGAGCCGTCGAGCGGGTCGAACGTGAGCACGTACTTCCCGCACTTGAACGGCGCCGGGATCGGGATGAGATCGGGCGCTTCTTCCGACGCCATCGCGCAGAGGCGGCCACCGTGGTCCATCGCCTTGATGATGATCTCGTTCGCGATGACGTCGAGTTTCTGTTGCACCTCGCCCTGCACGTTCTCCGCGCCGTACTCGCCGATGATGTCGGCGAGCCCGGCCGACCGAACCTTGTTGGCGATCATCTTGGCCGCGAGCGCGATGTCGTACAGGATGCCGGACAGCTCGCCCGTCGCTTCAGGGTGCTGGCGTTCCTGTTCGATGATGAACCGCTCGATCGTGACGACGGAGGTGGCGGTGTGCTTGACCACGCGACTGGGCCTCGGCAAGGGGTCAGCCGGTCCGCCGAGCGGAGGCACGCCGCGCGTCCGCGGCGACCGTGCTCGCCCGTGCGAGGCGAGCACGCGCGAACTGGTCAGCCTCGGCCTCGAAACGGTTCCGGGCGTACCCGCGGCGCAACGACTCCCAGCAGTACCACAGCGGGAACGTGCGCTGCTGGGCAAACTGACGGACGTGCGCGAGTTCGTGCAAGAGCAACGCCGGTGATGCGCGCGCAGGATCGGCCAGAAACACCGTATTCCAGAGTGTGATCCCGAGGACCGAGGCCTGCCCGAGGCACCAACCGCCGACGCGGAGCGGGAGCCCGCCCTCGCGCCACCGCGCCTCGCCGAGCTCGGGATGCGCGGCGAGCAGCGCGGGCGACAGCGTCAGCGGTCGGCCGATCAGGAAATCGCGGGCGCGGGCGAACGGGCCGCGGCGCATCACGGCGTACCGCTGCGCACGTCGATCGCGCGTCCGTCGGTGCTAACGACGATCGTACCTTCGGCGTCGGTGCGCCGCACGTCCGCGCCGGCGGCGCGCAGCCGCTGGATCACGTCGGGGCTCGGATGACCGTACATGTTGGCGGCGCCGACGCTGACGAGTGCCACGCGCGGGTGGACGGCGTCGACGAATGCGGCGGTCGAGCTGGTCGCGCTGCCGTGATGGGCCACCTTGAGCACGTCGGCGGTGAGGCTCGCGTCTGGGTCGCCGGTCGCCGCGCGGCGGACGAGCCAGTCTTCCTCTGGCGCTTCGGCGTCTCCGGTGAGCAGAAAGCGCACCGTGCCGTACTCGACGCGCACGACGACGCTCGACAGGTTGGGGTCGTCGAGTCCGGCCGTCCACGCCGAGTCGGGGGCGAGGGCGCGCAGCCGGACGCCATCGATCGTGAGCACGTCGTCGGGGTGCACGCGGTGCCACGTCGCGCCCGCGTCGCGTGTGGCCGCGAGCACGTCGGCGTAGGTGCGGCTGCCGAGCGCGAAGCCGCCGTCCCAGACGGTCGCGGGGTGCAGGCGTCGGATCACCGATGGCGCGCCCCCGACGTGGTCGGCGTGCGGATGCGAGAGCACGACCGCGGCGACCGGCCCGCCGAGCCGCCGGACGTATGGCACGACGACGTGTGCGCCGGCGTCGACGCCCAGTCCGCCGGGTCCGGCGTCGAAGAGGATCCAGCGGCCGTGCGGCGTCCGGAGTGCGATCGCGTCGCCCTGGCCGACGTCGAGGACGTGCAACTCGAGCTCTCCGCTGCCACCGGATCGCGCCGAGAGGACGGTCGCCCCGGCGAGCGCGGCCGTTCCGCAGACGACCGCGCGCCCGCGACGTAGGCCGCGCGTGCTCGCGCGCACGAGGAGGGCAGCAGCGGCCACGCAGGCGCACGCCGCGCCGGCCAGCGTCGGGGCGATCGCGAGTGTCGCGCCCGGGAGCGCGCCAAGGTGTTCGGCGATCGCGGTCAGGGCGCGGAGGAGCGGTCGCGTGCCGTCGGCGAACAGGGTCGCGACCGGGCGGATCGGGGCCGCGACGACGGTGAGGAAGAGCGCCGGTTGGAGCAGCGCGAGCACCGGCTCTGCGGCGATGTTCGCCGCGACGCCGACGAGGCTGATGCGTCCGAAGTGCCACGCGACGAGTGGTGCGGTCGCTAGCGTCGCGATCGTGCCGACGAGGAGCTCGGAGGCGAGCGTGACGCGCCACGGCACGCGCGCGTTGCCGGTCGCGCGTGCCCACGTGCGCGCCGCCGACGACAGTGGTGCAGGCGGACGCGTGTAGGGTACGGGGCGCGCGGCCGTACGCGCGCCGCGCGTCCACCGTCGTCCGAGCGCGCGCGACGCGATGAGCGCGGCCATTCCGGCCATCGACAACTGGTAACCGAGGTCGACGACGACGCGCGGATCGCCGAGCGGCACGAGTCCGCCCATGGCGAAGGCCGTCCAGGGTGAGGTCGGGCGCTGAGTCAGTCGCGACGCCGCGCCGGTCGCGAGCATCACGGCGGCGCGCACGGCCGGCGCGGGCGCGCCGATCAGGAGGACGTAGACGACGACGCATGCCGACGACGCGACTGCGGCCGCCGCGCCGCGGACGCCGGCGGCCTGGAGCAGGAGCGTCAGCGCGCCGGCCACGATCGCGACGTGCAATCCCGAGACGCTGAGGGCGTGCACGAGTCCGGCGTTCGCGTACGCGTCCCGGATCTCGTCCGGGATCTCGTCCTCGTCGGCGATGACGAGTGCGCGGGCGAGCGGGGCGTCGCGCGGGCCGAACAGCGTGTCGAGCAGCGCGCCGACGCGGGCGCGGGTACGGACGAGATGGTCGGTTTCCGTACCGGACGTAATCGTGGCCGCGGGGACGCGGACGCCGCGCGGCGTCGGCCACGCGATGCCGCGCACGTCGACGTGCGCACCGGCCCGCGCCGCGCCCGACGCGACGTGTAGCGAGGCACGGGCGGCACAGGGCGCGGTGATTCGCACGCGGGCGCGATCGCCCGGGCGCGCGTCGGCGAGGATCACGCCCGCGAACGCGCCGCGCTCGACGAGCGTCGCGCGGCAGGCGGCGTCCGCGGCGACGCAGCGCGCTGCTGCGAGCAGGCCGAGCGCCGCGCATCCAGCGACCACCGCGGCACGCGTCCAGCGCCGGTGCACGCGTGCGCCCAGCGCGCGCGAGACGCACGCGAGCGCAACAGCGGCGCAGCACACGGCGAGCGCGATCGCGATGAGCGTTCCGCGCGCGGCGACCACGAAGGCCGCGGCAGCGCCGCCCGCGAGGGCGAGGTACGTTCGGAGGATCGCCGGCACACGCGCACGGTACCGATCGGCTGCGCACGCGACCGCGTCGATTTGTTGCGCGGTGGCCCCGAACGTTGCCGCTCCGCTACCATTCCGGCTCGATGCCCTCCGCCGCCTCGCGCCGTGAATTCGTCGACCGCGTCGTCTCGCTTTCCGCGGCGATCGTCGCCGTTTCTGCGCTCGCGGTCTCGATCTACCAGGCGAAGCTGGCCCGGGACCAGCAGCGGGCGAGCGTCTGGCCGCGGTTGGATCTCACGAACAACAACGGCCCGCACCTCTACGCCCGCGTGATCCGCAACGTCGGACTCGGCCCGGCGCTCGTGCGGAACATGGAGGTGACGTTCGACGGCCGTCCCCTCCGCCAGTGGGGCGACCTGGCCCGGACGATCCTCGGCCCCGACGCCAAGCGTATCATCGAGGCGGATACGACGCTCGAGTTCATGATGAGCACCGTGCATCGCGGAAGCGTGCTCCTCCCCGGCGCGAGCGTCGAGCAGCTCCATCTAAAGGGCGGCACGCTCCCGGACGCGGTCATGACCGCGGCGTTCAGCGGTCGCCTGCTCTGGAAGGCGTGCTACTGCTCGTTGTACGGCGACTGCTGGACGGTCACGAGCATCTCCGACGAACCGACGGCGGTCGGCAGCTGTCCGGACAAGGCGAACGCGTCGCGCGAGTTCGAGAACTAGCGGCGACGCGTCAGCAGGCGACCGCCGCCGGCTGCATCATGGGCAACGCGGCGCGGCGCGCGGCGTCGCGAACGACCGCGCCCGTGAACGTCGACCCGGTCGTTCCCGTCAGCTCCACCGTGACGTAATCGCCGATCGCGACGCCGTCCAGCGGCAGCATCACCGTCTTGAAGTCGCGCGTCCGCGCCTGGAGCAGGTCCCCGCGCCGCGCAGCCTTTTCGACCAGCACTTCGTGCCGGGTGCCTAACAGCCGCAGGTTCCGCGCGCGCGCGCCGGCGCGCACGGTGGCGATCAGACGGTCGAGCCGTGCGCTCGCGACGTCGTCCGGCACGAACGTGGCCGGATCCATCCGCGTCGCCGGCGTTCCGTCACGCGGCGAGAACTTGAACGTGTACGCGTCCTCGAATCCCAGCTCCTCGACGAGCGACAGCGTGTCGGCGAAGTCGTCCTCCGTCTCGCCGGGAAATCCGACGATCACGTCGGTCGTCAGGTTCACCCTGGGGATCGCCGCGCGCAGGCGCGCGACGCAGTCACGGTACCCCTCGCGCGTATACCGTCGCAACATGCGCTTGAGCACCTGCGTCGATCCGCTCTGCATCGGCAGGTGAACGTGCTCGCACAGCTGCGGTACCTCCGCCATCGCCGCGAGCACGCGGTCGGTGAAGTCGTTCGGGTGCGGGCTCGTGAACCGGATGCGGCGCACACCTTCCACCCCGCCCACGGCGCGCAGCAGGTCGGCGAAGTCGTTGGTACCGTCATGATACGAATTCACCGTCTGCCCGAGCAGCACGACCTCGCCGATACCGTCGCGCACGACCTGCTCGGTCTCGCGGACGACGTCGGCCAGGGCCCGGCTGCGCTCCGACCCGCGCGTGGAGGGCACGATGCAGTACGTGCACCGGTAGTCGCAGCCGCGCTGGACCGGGATCCACGCCTTCACGCCATCGAAGCGCCGCGGCGTGAAGTCCTCGTAGTGCTCCTCCAGGTCGAAGCTCGTCGCCGTCACGCGCTCGCCGGCCCGCGCACTCTCGAGCATGAGCGGCAGCGCGCGGTACCCGTCGGGGCCGACGACGAGCGAGACGTGCCGCGCCTTGTCGAGCAGCGCGGGCCCGAGACGCTGCGCCATGCACCCCGCCACGCCCAACACGCTTCCCGGCTTCATGTGTCGCTTGAGCTCGCCCAGGCGCCCAAGCACGCGCTGCTCGGCGTGGTCGCGGATCGCGCACGTGTTCACGAGGATCACGTCCGCGCCGTCCGGCCCGTCGACGGGGTCGTACCCGTTCGCGGCGAGGCTGCCGTACATGAGCTCGGAATCGCTCACGTTCATCTGGCAGCCGTACGTTTCGATGTAGACGGTCGGACGGGACATCGCGCGCCGGAGCAGGAGACAGCGCCGGCTGTACGCCGGCCCCGCAAGCTAGTCCGCCGGTCCGAATTTTGTAACGGGTTGCGCAGCAATCGGTTGCGCGGCAGCGCGCGGCGCGAGGGGCAGCAGCACGTGGAACGCGGCGCCCGGGAAGTCGGCGTCAGCGGTCGCGCTTTGCACCCACACCCGCCCGCCGTGCGCCTCGACGGCGAGCTTGCAAAATGCGAGGCCCAACCCGGAGCCGCCGCCATGCGGCCGCTCCGCGAGCGCGCCCGGCAGCCGCGCCGTCTGAAACTTGCGGAAGATCAGTTCGCGGTACTCGGCCGGTACACCGGCGCCGCGGTCCTCGACCGTGAACAGCACCCCGCCCGACGCCGGACGGGCCGACACGCGCACCGACAGGCGGCCCCCGGAGCCCGCGCCGTAGGCGAGCGCGTTCTGCAACAAGTTTCCGAAGACGCGACGTACGAGCGCCCGGTCGGCGGCCAGCGTCGGGGTGTCGGGCGCGACCTCGGTGACGAGGTCGGCATCAGCGGCCGTCAGTCGG
>DASWUT010000789.1:0-4540 GCA_036401455.1 Gemmatirosa sp.
GCGGGGGCGAGCGGCTACCTGCTGAAGGACTCCGCGGCGGCAGAGCTTCGCCTGGCGGTGCGCGCCGTCCACGCCGGCGGCAGCTACTTCAGCACTCCCGCCGCGCTCGGCCTCTCGGGCGTCAGCGTCGCGCGCCCCGACCGTACCGAACCGCTCGGCGAGCCCACGCCAGCCGTCCCGGACACGACGACGGACTCCCAGGCGCCGGCCGGCGCGGCAGACGGCGCCCCCGCCCCGGCCGGCGGCGCCCCGCCGCTCGACGTCCTGACCGCCCGCGAACGCGACGTGCTCGACGGCATCGCCCGCGGCGCGACCAACAAGGAGATCGCCGCCGAGCTCGGCATCAGCCACCGCACCGTCGAGACGCACCGCGAGAGCCTCATGCGCAAACTCGGCATCCGCACCGTCGCGGGGCTCACGCGCTACGTGCTCGACGCGGGCGGCGCCGTCCGGCGCGACGCGTGAGCGCCGCCGGTCGGTCCGCGGCCTGGCCCTACCCCGACGGGGCATCCCCCGTTGGGCGGGCCCGACCGCACGGCGCGGGGCGTGCGGGGTAGGACGTCCATGGCCACCCGCCCCCCGCCCGCCGTCGCGCGCCTCGCCGCCTACCTCGTCGCTTCGTGGGGCGTGCTCATCGCTCTCGCCGCGAGCGCGCACGCATCGCTCGGCGTCGCTGCGGCGGTCGCGGCCGTCTACACCACCGCACCGCTCGTCGCCTTTCTCGCCCGGCGCGGCGCGTGGCGCCGCTACCCGACGGCGGCGTTCCGCCTGTTCGTCGTCCGCCCGGCGCTCTACGCGCAGCTCCTGCTCCCGATCGTCGCCACAGTGGGGCTCGTCGGCCTCCTCGTCGGCGCGCCGTTCGGGCACGCGCTCACCGCCGGACGCTGGGCCGCCGCGAGCGCACTCGTCGTCGGCTCGCTCATCCTCCTCGTCGGTTGGATCGGCTCGCGCCGTCTCGTCGTCCGTGAGGTCGAGGCCCGCGTGCCCGGGCTCCCCGCCGCGTTCGACGGCTTGCGCGTCGTCCAGCTCTCCGATCTGCACGTCGGACCCCAGACGTCGCGCCACTTCCTCGCCCGCGCCGCGCGCGCCGCGGCCGCGCTCCGTCCCGACCTCGTCGTGCTCACCGGCGACCTCGTCGATGACAGGGCCGAGGACGTGGCTGGGTTCGCGGAGTGGGTAGGCGAGCTGCAGAACGCCGCCACGCCAGCGCTCGGCACGGTCCTCATCCCCGGCAATCATGACGTGTACGCAGGATGGCCGGCGGTCGCGCAGGGGCTGCGACGCCTCACCACGGCGCACGTGCTCGTCAACGACGTCCACGTCATCCGTCGCGGTGGCGCCTCGCTCGCCCTGCTCGGCACCGGCGACCCCGCGGCGGGCGGCGCCGGGGCGCACGCGGCGCGACGCGTCATCGTCGACGCGCCCGGCGCCGGCGAGTCGGCTGCGGTCGACCTCGGCCGCGCGTTCGCGCGCGTCCCCGCCGGCGTTCCCGTCGTCGCTTTCGCCCACAATCCCGCCCTCTGGCCCGCCCTCGCCGACCGCGGCGCCGCGCTCACCCTTAGCGGCCACACGCACTGGGGTCAGTTCGCCCTCCCGCGCCGCGGCTGGAGCCTCGCCTCTCCGTTCCTCGAGCACGCGATGGGCGGCTACCAGCGTGGCGACGCGCTGCTCTACGTCCATCCGGGCACCGGCTTCTGGGGCGTGCCCTTCCGCATCGGCGCCTATCCCGAGGTCGCCGCCGTGACGCTGCGCGCCGCGCCGGCGGCCGGTCTCGCGGTCGGCGAGGCACGTCCAGCGGCACGGCGCGCGGCGTAGTCAGAGCAGCGACTGGACCGCCGTTGGTGAGGCGGGGGGAACGGCGGTGTTGGTGAGGCGCGTTTGATGGCGCGCCGTCAACCCCGCGTCCCCGCGGCGGTCCCTGTTCCCCGCACTCCCAACCGTTCAGCGCATGCCCACGCCCGATTCCGGCGTCATCGACGCCCTCAACTCCCTGCTCACCGGATCGCGCGACGGCGCGGAGAACTACCGCGACGCCGCCGAATCCGTACAGCGCGCCGACATCAAGGCAGCACTCGGCGCATTCGCGCACGAGACCGCGACCCAGGCCGTCGAGTTCGAGGCCGAGATCCGGCGCCTCGGCGGCGATCCGGAGTCGGGCGGGAAGTTGCAGGTCAAGGTCCGGCGCGCGTTGCAGAACGTGAAATCGGCCGTCAGCGGACACGACGACAGCGCGACCCTGAGCGAGGTCGAGAGCGGCCTGGACCAGGCGGAGCGCAACTACGCGCTCGCCCTGCGCGAGGCGGTCGGCGGCGAGACGCGGGCGCTCGTCGAGCGGAACTGGGCCGTGATCGCCCGGCACCACGACCAGATCGCGGCGTGGCTGCGCCAGGATCCGGGCAAGTCCGCCGCGTAGCGCCCCTTCACCTGTATCGTCGACCCATGCTCGTCCGCGGCCGGCCGCAGTCCGCCCCCGAAGAAATCGCCAACAGCATCACGCACGGCATCGTGCTGGCGGCGGCGCTGATCGTGGGCCCGCTCGTCGTCGGCGCGGCCGTCCGTCGCGGCGGCGACGCCTGGCAGATCGGCGGGGCGGCGGTGTTCGCGCTGTCGCTCGTGCTGATGTACCTCACGTCGACGCTCTACCACGCCTGCCCGGCGGGCGACGAGCGGATCGCCGACGAGCGCGCGCGGCGCAAGGAGCGCCTCCGCACGCTCGATCACGCGGCCATCTACCTGCTCATCGCGGGGTCGTACACACCGATTCTCGTCGGTGCGCTGCGCGGCGTGTGGGGGTGGAGCCTGCTCGCCGCGGAGTGGGGGCTCGCGGCGGTCGGCATCGTCGCCAAGCTGCGCTACGGCTTTCGGTGGCCGCGACTGTCGACGTGGATGTACATCGGCATGGGGTGGCTCGCGCTCGTCGCCCTCAAGCCCCTGCTCGAGCGCGTCTCGCTCGCCGGCGTGCTCTGGCTCGTCGCCGGCGGCGTGTGCTACACGGCCGGGGTGGCGTTCTACGCGACCGACTGGCGGGTGCGCTACGGCCACGCCGTGTGGCACCTGTTCGTCGCCGCGGGGAGCGCGTGCCACGTCTGGGCCGTGTTCGCCCTGCCCGGACTGGCCTGATGGAACTGGCCTGATGGAACTGGCCTGACGCGCGGCGAACGGCCGCTTCCGTCGCGGGTACCATCCTCTCCGGCCTCGCGTAATGGTGATCCGCGCGAGTCGGCACCGCCGGTCCCTACGGCGTCCGCACTGCCAGTAAGCATCGCCGGGCAGCCGCGCGTGGTATGGAACGCGCCGTGCCGTTCGAACGCTCGCCACCACCGGCGCCTCACACGACCCGTAGCCGTCCCGATGTCACGCCAGATCCGCCCAGGTCAGTCCCGTCCAGCGACTGCAGGCCGTCGCGCCGCGACCGTCGCGCTCCTCGCCGCCGCCGCTGGTGGTGCCGCCGTCTCGGGCTGCCGGCCGGCCGACGGCCAGACGACGCCCGCGCCCAACGTCCGCATCGACGAGGCCACGCCGCGCGCGGATAGCGGCGTCGTTGGCGTCGCGCGGCGCGTCACGCCGGCGGTCGTCTACATCGAGGTCCAGATCCCGCGCCGCGTCGCCAACCGCGAGCAGGGCGGCGCGAGCCCATTCCCGCCGGGCTTCCAGCTGCCCCCCGGCTTCGACGGGCCCGGCTCGCCGTTCGGCCGTCCGCAGCAGCGCGGCCCGGCGCACGCCTCAGGCTCCGGGTTCATCGTCGCCCCCGACGGCTACATCCTCACCAACAACCACGTCGTCGCCGACGCGGACAAGATCAACGTCTCGCTCACCGATGGCCGCCTGTTCACGGCGCGCGTGATCGGACGCGACCCGACCACCGACGTCGCGCTCATCAAGATCGACGGGCAGAACTTCCCGACCATCCCCCTCGGCGACGACCGCCAGGTGCAGGTCGGCCAGCCCGTCGTGGCGATCGGCAACCCGCTCGGGCTCCGCTCGACCGTCACGACCGGCATCATCTCCGCCAAGGAGCGCGGCGGCGACCTCAGCGGTCTGTTCGAGAACCGACTCGCGGTCGCCGACTTCCTGCAGACCGACGCGGTCATCAACCCTGGCAACTCCGGCGGCCCGCTCGTCGACCTCGCCGGCCGCGTCGTCGGCATCAACTCGGCCATCGAGAGCCCGACCGGCGTCTACGCCGGCTACGGCTTCGCCGTGCCGGTCGGGATCGCGCGCATCGCGATGGACCAGTTCCTCAAGTACGGCCACGTCCGTCGCGCCCTGCTCGGCGTGACGATCAGCGACGTCAAGGCGGCGGACGCGCAGGCGGCGGGGCTCACGCAGATCCGCGGCGCCCTCGTCGGCTCGGTGTCGCCGGGGAGCGGCGCGGCCGCGGGCGGCCTGCAGCCCGGCGACATCATCGTCGCGGTCGACAACCAGCCGATCTCGAGCGTCGCCGCGCTCCAGCGCACCATCTACGGGCGCGCGCCGGGAAGATGCGGCCGTCGGTGAGCGAGACCGTGATCTTGTCCGCGTCGGCGACGACGTGGTTGTT
>DASWUT010000790.1:0-7154 GCA_036401455.1 Gemmatirosa sp.
GGCGCGCGCCCGCAGGCGGCGAGCACGATGGCCGCGGCGAGCGCCGACGCGCGACGCGCGACCGGGCGTCGCGCGACCGGGCGACGCGCGGCCGGGCGACGCGCGGCCGGGCGCCCGATGGATGCGCGAAGTCGATCAGACCACATGCGGCCGAACGTTACGCCACGCGCCCCAGTCGGGCGAGGGCCTCGCGCGCGGCCCGCGCCCCACTCCGGAGCGCGCCGTGCACCGTCCCCCAATCACCGTCGTCGACCGTCGCCTCGCCCGCGAAGACGAGCGCGCCGAGCGGACGCGCGAGCGCGGCGAAGGCATCGCGCCCGCCCACCCGCGCGTAGCTGTACGCGCCGCGCGCGAACGGATCCCGCAGCCAGTCGTGCTCGTACGCTGCCACGAACTCGGCGTCGATGGTCGACCGCGCGACGCCGAACGCCGTCGCGAGCGCGTCGAGCACGCACGCGCGTCGCGCGCCCGGCTCGAGCGCGAGGAGGGAGCGCGCCTTGCTCGCCCCGGACCACGCGACGAGCACGGGCGCGCGGATCGCGCGCAGCGTCCACCACACCGGCACGTCGAGTTCGGGCGTGTGCACGAAGGCGAGGCCGACCCCCGCGTCGCCGGGCGCGAGCGAGGGGACCGTCTCGCCGTCCTCCCAGAACCGTCGGCGGAAGCGCAGCACGATGCGCGCGACCGGTCCCATCGCGAGCTCGGTGATCGCCCCGCGCTTGGCGTCGAGCGGCGGGTCGAAGCGCACGAGCCCGCGCCCGTCCGCCGCCCCGTTGCCCGACGGACCGCTGCCCGCCGCGCCGTCGACCGAGGTGGCGAGCACGCCTAACGGCAGCGTCACCACCGCGCACGCGGCGCGGACCTCACGCGTGCCGTCGGCCACGGCGGCGTTGACGCGCACGCCGTTCTCGTCCCATGCAACGTGCTGAACGACGTGGCCGAGCCGCACGTCGAGCGGCGGTCGCGTACCGCGGCCGTCGTGCAGCCACTCGGGGACTCGCGCGTAGCCGTCGACGATGCGGTACGCGGCGGCGTTCCCCGACGACGACCGCTCGGCGCGCGCGAGCGCCTGAATACCCGCGTCGTCCACGTCCGCGGCATGGAACCCCTCGACGTAGGCCGTCGCCATCCGGCGCGAGTCGGCGTGCTCCGGGCCGCCGAATCGCGCCGCAAGAAACGCGGCGACGCTCACGTCTGGCGCGTCCGCGCGGGTCGCCGCGGCCGTCATCGCGTCGAGCACCTCGCCCGTTTCACCACCGAAGTCGCTGCGCTCCACGAGTCGGCCGCCGTCGAGCGCGACGTGCTCCTCGACCGCGTCGATCACGTGCAGTGCGGCCGCGTCCGCGATCGCCCACAGCTCGGGCGGGTCGCCGTGCACGAACTCGGCGCCGAGCTCGATCGGGGCGCCGAGGTCCGGCACGTGGGCCGTCGCGATGCGGCCGCCGATGCGGTCGCGCGCTTCGAGCACCACGACGCGCCGACCCGCGTCGGCGATCGCGCGCGCGGCGGCGAGCCCTGACGCACCCGCCCCGATCACGACGACGTCACACGTCTCGTGCCTGCCCTCCACCATCGACACGCGGTTAGGCGGTGGTTAGGCAGCCGCGAGCGCCGGCGCGCCCGCGCCACGCTCCGCGCGCATCGCGGCGAGCACGCGCGCCGCCCGCGCGGCGGCGTCACGCAGCCGCTCCGGCGAAACGATGAGCGACGCGCGGAAGTAGCCCTCTCCGCCCGCGCCGAAGCTCGACCCGGCGATCGTGATCAGCGCCTCGTCATCCATCAGACGATCGGTGAACGCGCGACTCGGAATGCCGTCCGGGACCTCGAGCCAGAGGTACATCGCGGCCGTCGGTGTCTCGCACGCGAAGCCGGCCGCGCGGAACGCCTCGACGCCCGCGTCGCGCCGCTCGCGAAAGATCGCCACGTTCTTCGGCACGAACTCCGCCCAGCTCTCGATGGCCGCAGCGCCGGCCGCCTGGATGGCCAGGAACGACCCAGTGTCGACGAACGACTTCACCTTGGCGAGCGCGCCGATCAGCTCCGCGTTGCCGACCGCCCACCCCTGTCGCCACCCGGTCATGTTGTACGTCTTGCTGAGCGAGTGGAACTCGACCGCGACGTCGCGCGCCCCCGCGATCTCGAAGATGCTCGGCGGCACGTAGCCGTCGAATGCGATCTCCGAGTACGCGTTGTCGTACACCAGCAGGATGTCGCGCTCGCGGCAGATTCGGACGGTCCGCTCGAGGTAGTCGCGCGGGGCGATCGCGGCGGTCGGGTTGTTGGGGTAGTTGAGGAACACGAGCTTCGTGCGCCGGAGCACGTCCGCGGGTAGCTCCTCGAGCTCGACGAGGTGGTTGGTGCGCGGGCGGATCGGGTACGCGTAGACCTCGGCCTCGTTCAGCAGCGTGCCGCCGAGGTAGGCGAGGTAGCCGGGTTCCGGAACGACCGCGATCTCGCCGCGTTGCAGGTACGCGTTGCAGAGGTGGACGATGCCCTCCTTGGACCCGATGAGCGGACAGATCTCCGCGACGGGGTCGAAGGCGAGCCCGAAGCGGCGTTGCATCCAGCGCGCGACGGCCTCGCGAAACGGCAGGTAGCCAGGCCCGAAGCTGTAGCGGTGCATCGCAGGCACGTCGAGCGCGGCGCGGAGCGCCTCGACCGCGGCCGGCGGGGGCGCGAGGTCGGCATCTCCGGGCCCGAGGTCGATGACGTCGCGCCCGGCCGCGAGCAGCTCGCGCTTGCGCACGGGCACGTGCGCCATCGGGTACGTCGGAAGCGTGCGAAAACGGTCAGCCGGGCGAGGCACGAAGGACGGGGGTCAGTCGGTGAGCGGCATCGACGCCGTACCCGTGCGCGCCTCGTTCGCCGCGTCGTCCGCGAGCACGTCGTCGCCCGCCGAACGGCCGCCATGCCCGTTACCGTTCCCGTTCGCGGCCGGGCGCGCCACGCGCGCGTGCTGCGCCTCGATCCAGCTCCGGTGGTAGGCAGGGTCCTCCGCGCCCAACGTCGCCTTCGCGACCTTGAGCGGTCGGAACGAGTCCATCATCACGGCGTACTCGTTGGTCCACTTCAGCCCAATGCTCGCCTCGTAGCGCCCTGGGTGGGGGCCGTGCGGAATACCGTCCGGATGGTGCGTGACCGAGCCGAACTCGATCCCCTTGCGGCTCATGAACTCCTCCGAGGCGTAGAAGATCACCTCGTCCGAGTCGACGTTGCTGTGGTTGTACGGCGCGGGGATCGCGTTCTCGCCGAAATCGAACGGCCGCGGGCAGAACGAGCAGATCACGAATCCGTCGCCCTGGAACGTCTGGTGCACCGGCGGCGGCTGGTGCACGCGGCCGACGATCGGCTCGAAGTCGCGGATGTTGAAGATCCACGGATAGAAGTGCCCGTCCCACCCGACGACGTCGAACGGGTGGTGATCGAGCACGTACTCGCTCAGCGCGTCGTACTGCTTGATGAGGATCGGGAAGTCGCCCATCTCGTCGTGCGTCACGAGCGCCGATGGCCGGCGGATGTCGCGCTCCGAGTACGGCGCCCCCTCGACGAGCTGGCCGTAGTCGTTGCGATATCGCTTGGGCCACCGCACGTGCCCGCGGCTCTCCATGACCAGGAACTTCTGCGGCACGCCCGCGTCCAGCCGCCAGCGGTGCATGATGCCGCGGTGGATCACGACGTAGTCGCCGTCGCGGTAGGGCAGGTCGCCGAACTGCGATTCGAGCACGCCGCTCCCCTTGGCCACGTAGACGACCTCGTCCGCCTGCGCGTTGCGGTAGAAGTGCGTGTCCTGCACGTCCGGCTCGACGTAGAGCATCGCGACGTCCGCATTGAACAGCATCGGGATCCGGTCGAGCGTCGGGCTGCCGCCCTTTGTCAGCTGCGCCGTGCGGAAGTGTCGGTGCTTGAGCGTGTCGTCGTCCGACGCTTCCCACACGAGATCGCGCAGCTTGCGTACGCTCTTCACCGTCGTCGGCGGGTGCACGTGGTAGAGCAGCGCCGACGTGCCGGTGAATCCCTCGTGCCCGACGAGCTGCTCGGAGTAGATCCCGCCGTCCGGCTTGCGCATCGCGCTGTGCCGCTTCTGCGGCACGCGGCCTAACGTGTGGTAGATGGGCATCCGTGCGGGCTCCCGGGTCGCTTGGGGCCACGGACGCGGGCCGCGGCCCGTGGATCACTGCTGCCAACGCTCAGAACGACGGCACTACTGGGGCGGGTGGATTCGAACCACCGATCTTCCGATTAACAGTCGGACGCTTTGCCAGCTCAGCTACACCCCATCAGGCGCGCCCGACCGCGAGGCGCGCCACGAGCACAAGCTACACGCCGTCAGAGATTTCCGCGTAGCGCCTGCTCCCGCTCGATCGCCTCGAACAGCGCGCGAAAGTTCCCCTTGCCGAAGCTCTTCGCCCCCTTCCGCTGGATGATCTCGTAGAACACGGTCGGCCGGTCCTCGACGGGCTTCGTGAAGATCTGCAGCAGGTACCCGTCCGGGTCGCGGTCGACCAGAATTCCGTGCGCCGCGAGCACCTCGAGCGGCTCGTCGATCCGGCCGATGCGCCCCTCCAGCTGGTCGTAGTAGCTCGTCGGCGTGTTCAGGAACTCGACGCCGCGCGCCTTCATCTCGGTGACCGTCCGCACGATGTCGTCGGTCGCGAGCGCCATGTGCTGCACCCCCGGTCCGCCGTAGAAGTCGAGGTACTCGTCGATCTGCGACTTCTTCTTCCCTGACGCCGGCTCGTTGATCGGGAACTTGATGCGATCGTTTCCGTTCGCCATCACCTTCGACATGAGCGACGAGTACTCGGTGTTGATGTCCTCGTCGTCGAACGTGAGCAGGTTCCGGAAGCCCATCACGTGCGCGTAGAACTCGACCCAGGTGTTCATCTTGCCGAGCTCGACGTTGCCGACGCAGTGGTCGACATACTTGAGCCCGACGCCTTCGGGCTGGTACTGCGGCGTCATCGGGCGGAACCCCGGGAGGAACGCGCCGCGGTAGTTCTTCCGCTCGACGAGCGAGTGGATCGTATCGCCGTACGTGCGAAACGCGGCGATCACGACCTCGCCGTCCGCGTCCCGCTCGACGCGCGGCTCGTGCACCGCCACCGCCCCACGCTCGACCGCCTTCGCGAACGCGTCGCGCGCGTCCTCGACCCACAGCGCCAGGTCGCGCACACCGTCGCCGTGCGCGTACACGTGGTCGGCGATCGCCTTCGCCTCGGGGCTCGCGTCCGGGCGCGTCGGCGTCGTGAACACGAAGCGGATCTTGTCCTGCTGCAGCACGTAGCTCGCGCGGTCGCGCACCCCGGTTTCGGGACCGCGGTACGCGACGAGGTGGAAGCCGAACGCGGCGCGATAGTAGTGACTCGCCTGCTTCGCGTTGCCGACGTAGAACTCGATGTAGTCCGTCCCGTTGATCGGGAAGGTGTCGTTCGACCCTTCGGCCAGCGGCGCAAAGGGCGCCGCGGCCGGGGTGGCCGTGGGGGCGAGTGTGGTAGCCATGCGCAAGCTCGGGGTCGGTGGGAACGCGCGTCGCGCGGTGCCGCTCGGGAACCGTGATCGTGGCGCGGCCGCGCCGTTCGGAAGATCCGCCGTCGAGCGAGCCGCCAAGCGCTGTAAGTTGGGGTCGGACCGACCGTCTGCAAGCGCGACGCGCCCTCGGCGGGCGGCGACCGTGCCCGGCACCGGTCGCGTCCGATACACTTCGACGCGTGTACGAACGTGGACGACGTGCGCGACCGACGCCGGATCGGGCGCGTCGCCACACGCACCCCCACCGTGACGCCCGAGTCGACCGCCGACTTCCCGCTCGAGATCCCGCGCGACCTGCTGTGGCTCACGCCGCGGTACGAGTTCGTGCGCGAGCTCGGCCGCGGCATGGCGGTGGTCTACCTCGCGCGCGAGCGCGACGGCGCGTCTGGCGAGCCGGGGCGGGAGGTCGCCGTGAAGGTCGTTGCGCCGCCGCACGCCGCCGATCGCGAGACGGCCGAACGCTTCGCCCGTGAGGCGCGCACCGCGACCGCACTCGATCACCCGAACATCGTCCGAACCCTCGCGATCGAGACCTCGGGCGACGCGGTCGCGATCGTCAGCGAGTACGTCAACGGGCAGACGCTCCGCGCGCTGCTGCAGGCCCGCGGCGCGCTTCCGTTCAGCCGTGCCGCGGCGATCCTGCGCGACGTCGCGGCCGCGCTTGCCCACGCGCACGCTGCGCGCATCGTGCATCGCGACGTGAAGCCCGAGAACATCTTCATCGAGACGGGCACCGGCCGCGCGCTGCTCGGTGACTTCGGCATCGCGCGCTCGATTGACGCCGATGCCCTGCTCACGCACGACGGCGCGTCGCTCGGCACGCCGGCCTACATGGCCCCAGAACAGGTCGATGGCCTGCCCGTCGATGAGCGCACCGACGTCTACGCGCTCGGCTTGCTCGGCTGGGAGATGCTCGCCGGGCGACGCCCGTGGCAGGGTGAGTCGCTGTACGCGCTGTTGCAGAAGCAGAAGACCGAACCGCTCCCCGATCTCGCCCGCGTCCGACCCGACGTGCCGGTGTTCCTCCACCGCGCGATCAGCGGCGCACTCGCGAAGGATCCGGCGGCGCGCTGGCGCGATGCGACCGAGATGCTCGCCCAGCTGACGCCCTCCCCCGAGCGCCTGCCCGACACGCCCCGCGACGGCGCGTCCGCGGAATCGGCCGAGGTCATCACCGGCGCGACGCTGCGCTTCCAGTCGAGCGGCGCACACGCGTCGGGGCGGCTCGAACCGGCGGGCGCGACGCTCGCGGTGTCCTCCGACCAGTACCTGCGGGACGAGGCGGCGGTGGCGCGGCTCCCCGCGCCGCGGCGGCGTCGTGGTCGCCGCTGGGCGGTCGCGGCCGTCGCGGCCGCCGCGCTCGCCGGCGCCGCGCTCGTCCTCAGCCGTGGATCCGAGCCGGCGACCTCTGGCGACCCGCAGCTCGACTCGCTCCTCTCGCGTGCCACGCTCCCTGGCGCGCGAACGCCGGCCGCACGCGCCTCCGCGCCGGCTACCGCGCCGGGCCCGATCACGCGCGCCAGCGGAACGACCGACGCGCACCACCCGGACAGCGGGCCCGCAGTCACCCTGCACCGCGATTCTGCCGGCGGCACCGTCGTTGCGGCCTCAGACTCGACCGCGGC
>DASWUT010000791.1:0-8989 GCA_036401455.1 Gemmatirosa sp.
GCAGCGCGCGCACCCCGCTCTCGGCCGCCTGCCGATACATCCACAGCGGCGCGCCCAGCAGCTTGCGCGCGCCAGGCGGCTCGGGCGTGAACGTGCAGCTTCCGTCGAACTGATGCCCCGGTGGGGCGACCCGCGCGTGCACCCGGCCGTGGTCGAACGCCCACCGGCGGTGGTACGCCTTCGTCAGGCGGTTCGCCTGCACCTCGGCGCGGATCACCGCTTCCGGCTCGTACCAGCCGCGACGCCCACTCGCCTGCAGGCGGATCTGCAGCTCGTGATCCTCGATCGCCGTCACCGCGCCGGGCTCGTGCTGGAACTTCGGGTCCAGCCGCCCCACCGCCTCGAACGCGTCCCGCCGCACGGCCAGGTTCGCGGTCACGAACACGCAGAAGTTCTCGCGCGTGACGACGAACCCTTCCGCGCCGTGTTCGATCAGCGCGAGCGGCGAGCTGTGTGCGTGCGTCAACCACGCGGGCGCCGGCTTGGGCCACATCGGCTTCACGGGCCCGCCGGCGTAGTCGACCTCCGGATGTTCGGCGAACGCCCGCGCGTACGCCACGAGCCACCCTGGCGACGCGCGCACGTCGTCATCCGTGAACACGATGACCGGCGCGCGTGCGACCGCCGCACCGGTGTTGCGCCCGTACGCGACACCCTGCCGGCCTTCGAACACGTACCGCAAACGCCCGCCGCTCTCCGGGATCAACGCCTCGACCACCGCGCGCGTGTCGTCGGTCGAGTTGTTGTCGACGATGACGACCTCGTAGGGCGGCGTGGCCGGATCGAGCGCGAGCAGACTGCGGACCGCGTCGCCGAGCAGCGCGGCGCGGTTGTAGGTCGACATCACCACCGAGATTGACGGTGCGTCCGGGTGGCGGGTCGGGCTCGAGAGGGGGAGCGAATCCCGGTCGGGCGCGCTCACGTGGTGAGCGCCGCGTTCGCCGTGCCGCCGCGTGCGACGCCGAATCCCAGACGCCGTCGCACGTTCCGCCGCACCCATGTCGTATACAGCGTCGGCCAGTACACGCCGCGCACCCACCCGAAATCCCCGCGCGGTCGCGCCAGAAGCTCCGCGTAGAGCGCTTCGAATGCGCCGACGTAGCGATCCATCGAGAACCGCTCCGCGACGACGCGTGGTCCCGCGATGCGCATGGCGGCCCGGCGCTCCGGCGCGTCCGCGAGCTCGACGATCGCCCGCGCGAGCGCGTCGGGGTCCTCGCCACGGACGAGGACGGCCGAGGTGCCCGGAATCGTCGCCTCGTAGTGCGCCGGGATGTCGGATGCGATCACGGGGATCCCGACGTACTGCGCCTCCAGCACGTTCAGCGGCAGCATCTCCTCGCGCGCCGTTGACACGAAGATGTCGCACGCGTCTCGCATGACTGCACCGACGTCAGTGCGGTATCCGAGAAAGTGAGCAGACGCGTCCAGGCCGAGCGCCGTCGCGAGCGCACGATACTCCTGCGCTTCGGCCTCGTCCCCGTCGCCGCAAATCAGCAGTCGGACGTCCTTGCCTCGCGCTCTCGCGGCGGCGACGGCGCGCAGCATGACGTCGGGCCCTTTCCGATAGATCAGCGATCCAATCCAGGCGACGGCGAGGGCCTCGTCTGGAATCCCGAGCGCCTCGCGCAGGCCGCGCGCGTCCCCGCGGCCGAGCCGGTCCGTGTCGACCGCGTTGTAGATCACGCGCAGCCGCTCCGGCGCGACACCGTCGGCCCGCAACGGCCGGACAACGTGTTCGGCTACGCCGACCGTCACGTCGGCCTGGTGCACCAACTCGTGGCGGCGGTTCCGCTCGTCGGTGACCGGCAGGTGGAGGTGGCAGACGACCGGCAACCGCGCGCTCCGGGCAACCGGGATGACGATGGGAAGAATCGCCGAAACATTCGAGTGGACGATGCGGACGCGACGTTCGAGAAACACGTCGCGGAGCTGCTTCCGCAGCGCGGGTCGCGCCTCGCGGCTTCTGAGCACGGTCCAATCGGATACCGCTGGATCCAGCTGTACCACGTCGGCTCCGATCGTGGCCGCCGCGCGCGCGAGCGTCGGCTGCTCGCACACCAGCAGTGGTCGGAACCGCGACCGATCCACCCGCGCCATCAGGTCGAGCAGGCACTGCTCGCTGCCACGAATCCAGTCGTGTCCGCGATGGAGAAAGGCGATGGTCGTCTGCTCGACTGCCGAGCCGCCCGCCGCCACGGGCCGTGCGGCTCCGGTGTGCAGCGACGTGGCGGTTGTGGTGAACAGGGTGCTCGACATTCAGCTCAGGTTCGACGAGGTGCAACGGACGGCGTCCCCCATCCGCCAGCCAGTCAAGGCTATATACCCCGAAAGACGCGTACGGACGCCCCGACGGAACGTCTCACGCCCGGACCGGGCTCGCGCGCGTTCCCCCGAGCCGCAGGCGGCGCTGCACGTTCCGCCGCACCCACGCGGTGTACGCCGGCGGCCAGTACACGCCGCGCACCCACCCGAACTCTCCGCGGGGCCGAGCGAGCAGCTCGCCATACAGCTCCTCGAAGGCGCTCACGTACCGATCCATCGAAAAGCGCTCGGCGACCACTCGTGGACCGGCCGCGCCGAGCGCCGCGCGGCGCTCGGGGGCTGCCGCGATCTCGGCGATGGCCCGGGCGAGCGCCTCCGGATCGTCGACCTTCACCAGCAACCCCGAAACGTCCGCGGCAAGCGCTTCGCGATGCGCTGGGATGTCGGACGCGATCACCGGGGCGCCAAGCCACTGTGCCTCGAGCACGTTGAGGCCCAGCGTCTCCTCGCGCGCGCTCGTGATGAAGATGTCGGCCGTGTCCCGGACGATCGCGCCGACGTCGGTGCGGTATCCCAGAAACCGGACATACGGTGCGACGTCGAGCGTTCCCGCGAGTGCGTCGAGTTTCGTCGCATCCTCGCCGTCTCCGCAAAGCAGGAGGTACAGGTCCAGACCGCGGGCCCGTGCGGCCGCGAGGGCGCGCAGCGTGACGTCGTGGGCCTTCCGATGAATGAGGGAGCCGATCGAGACGGCCACGAGTGCATCGGCCGGGATCCCCAGCGTCGCGCGAAGATTGAGGGTCTCGCCCTGCCTGAGCCGCGCGGTGTCGACCGCGTTGTACACGACGCGCAGCCGCCCTTCGCGCACACCGTCGTGGCGTAACGGCTCGATCACATGCTGCGCCACGCCGACCGCGACGTCGGCCTGATGCACGAGCTCGTGGAGGCGCTCGTACTCGTCCGTCACGGGGAGGTGCAGATGCGAGACGACTGGAAGTCGCGCGCTGCGCGCGACCGGGATCACGACCGGCAGGACGGCCGTGACGTTGGCATGAACGAGCCGAACGTCGTGGACGCGGAACGCCTCTCGGAGCCTCGCCCGCAGGGCCGGTCGCGCCGCGCGGTTCGTGAGAACGGTCCAGTCGTCAGCTGGATCCAACTGCATGACCGTCGTCCCGTCGGCCGCTGCGGCGCGCGCGAGCGTCGGCTGCTCACAGATCAGGAGCGGATGGAATCGCGACCGGTCGAGACGCGCAATCAGGTCGAGCAGACACTGCTCGCTTCCCCGGATCCAGTTCTGGCCGCGATGAAGGAACGCGATCGTCGTCGGGCCGGTTTCGCGCGTGCTGCCGGACCGCATCGCAGATCCGCTCACGTGACCGACTCGCGGGCTGCGACGAACGAACCGGACGTACCGAACGAATCCGCCGGAAGACGCGCGTTCCGACTCACGAAGAACTCGTGCAGTGTGCCCAGCTCGGTGAGCATCCGGAACTGCATCCACAGGCGATCCTGACGCTTGCCTGGCCGCAGCAACGACAAGTAGCGACGGATGTCTCGCAACAGTTCGCGGTACATCCAGAGCGGCGCCCCGAGGAAGTGTCGTGCGTCAGGCGGCTCCGGCGTGAACGTCGCGTGCCCGTCGAAGAGCACGCCTGCCGGCGTCATCCGCACGAAGGCGCGGCCGTGGTCGAACGCCCACTTGCGATGGTAGGCCTTCGTCAGCCGGTTCCGCTGCACCTCGGCGTACATCTCGATCGACGGATCGTACCACCCGCGGTAGCCGGCGTTGAGCAGACGAAGTTCCAGTTCGTGGTCCTCCGAGGCCGTCACCGCGCCGCGCGCGTGCTGAAACCGCGGATCGAACCCCCCGACGGCGTCGAACGCTGCCTTACGCACGGCCAGGTTCGCCGAGACGAGACAGCGGAACGGAAGCCGTCCGATCTCCAATCCAAGTTCGCCGTAGTCCAGGATCGCGAGCGGCGACCAGAACCAGTCGGTCAGCCAGTCGGGCGGATCCTGCGGCCAGATCGGACGAATCGGCCCACCCGTGTACGCCATCTCCGGGTGCGCCGCGAAGGTCGAGTCGATCGCGCGGAGCCAGCCCGGCGTCGCCCGCACGTCGTCGTCCGTGAACACCACGACGGAACCGCGTGCCGCAGCGGCCCCTGCGTTACGACCGTGACTCGCGCCCTGTTCGCGTTCGAACCGGTAGCGCAGTCGACCACCGCTCGCCGGGATCATCGATTCGATGACGGCACGTGTATCGTCCGTCGAGTTGTTGTCGACGACGATGATCTCGTGCGGCGGCGATGCCGGATCAAGATCGAGCACGCTGCGGATGGCACCCCGGAGAGTGGCCCCGCGGTTGTACGTGCTGATGACCACCGAGTAGAGCGGCTCGACTGACATCACGGCGCAGCAAAAAGGATGCAGAATGGCATTTAACAGCGGACGGCACGATCCAGATGCCACGGATGCCGACCAGTGCCCGACCGCAAATTCCGTTGATTTGGCCCGCAATGCAACCCGTCATGTCATCGCGGAAATCGTTTGACGAGCTCGCTACTGCTCGTCGCACACACGACACCAGCACGCATAAACAATTGTTAGCGAGCACGGCGTCAATACTGCTACACCGGTGGTCGTTGTGCATCGCCGCAACGGTGGCGGTTGCTCCCCGAACCGCGGCCTCCTGGACCTCGCCTTACGCTGCGGGCCCAACGATGCGACGTCGCACCCGCTGCCCGAGTCGGTACACAAGCTTTACGGGCCGTAATGCCGGCGAATTGTCGTAGATCGCGCCAAAGCGGAGCCGTGCGTGTGCCCAGACCAACGTCCGCGTCGGGATCCCGGGAACCAGATCGGTCACCGTCAGCAACGAGCGAAAAAGTGGCGTGTCGCCGTCGCGGTAGGCACCTTCGAGGTCCTCCATCCAGGCGAGGAGCGCGATGCGCTCCATGTCGCGAATGCGCTCCGGCGTTTCCGAACGGCGCACCTGCGCGATGAAATGCGCCCGGTGCCGATGAACACCCGTCGCCTGCCGCCAGCGCTGCGTGCTCATCTGCGTCGCGTGGCGCCGCCATCCCACCGTGATGCGCCCCGTCGAGATCACCGGCGCGGCATACGCGAGCCGAAGCGTGACGAGGTAATCGCTGCCCCACCGATCGACGCTCGCGTGATCGGCGAGCGCACGGCGCAGCGACTCGCGGCGGACGACGATCGCGTTGTACGGGAGATACCAGTACCGGAACGCGCGCCAGAACATGTCGTGCGGTGCGTCCGACGGAACCTCCGCAGGAAAACGGAAGTCAAAGTCGCCGAACGCTTGCGCGTCCGACGCGGCAAGCATCACCTCGGGGTAACGGTCGAGCAGGCCGGCGGTCTGTTCCAGGTGATCGGGGAGCAGGCGATCGTCAGCGTCTGTCATCGCGATGTAGTCCCCCACCGCCGCTTCGGCACCTTGCGATCGCGCGGCCATGTTGCCTTGCCGCCCACTGGTGCGCAGGAGTCGCACCGGAAACCGCGAGGCGACGTCCGCCGAATCGTCCGTCGATCCGTCGTCGACGACGAGCACCTCGAGCGGCGGACGTGTCTGCGCGAGCACCGATTCGAGGCACTCGGCCAGGTACGGACCCGCGTTGTAGCAGGGAATGACGACGCTGACGCTTGGAAGCGCTACGCCGGGCACCCCACCGCCTCCGCCGACGCTCGGCTCCGCGACTCCGGGTCCGACGTCGGCTTGGACACGCGAACACGCGGTCGCAGGAAGGTGACTCCGCCGTGCACGCCCGCGGCTTGCCGCACCTGCAGGAACAGGCTCGACGTGATGCCGATCTCGCAGTCCGCGACGGTGTCCCAGCTGAACGCGTCGCACCGATACACGCCAGGCGGCACGTTCATGTCGACGAGCATGTCGATCGCGAACGGTCCCGCAGCGAGCGGCAGCCCTGCGCGCGACGTGCTCACCGTCGACACGACGTGTCCATCCTGCGTCGAGCTGATGCGAACACCCACGGAATACGACGTTTCGGTCGATGTCGTACGGGCGATCGCGCCGGTGATGCGAAGCGTCACCGGATCGCCGGGCGCAATGTCGGCCGTCCGGTCGGCCGTGAACGTCTCGAGCGAGATGTCGCCGACGGTCGTGATGTCCGCATCGGTCCCGATGTCCCCCAGGTACGCCGTGACCGCATCGCTTGCGGGGCCGTCGAACACCATCCGACCATTCCGCAGTACCAACGCCCGCGTGCACAGCGTCGCGATCCGATCCAACTGGTGCGACACGACGACCACCGGGATCCCGCTCCGAATCAGATCGCGCACCCGGTCGTACGCCCGCTGCTGGAACCGGAAGTCGCCGACCGAGAGCACCTCGTCGATGATCAGCACGTCCGGGTTCAGGTGTGCCGCGATCGCGAACCCGAGCCGCGCGTTCATTCCGCTCGAGTACCGCTTGACGGGCGTGTCGATGAACGTGCCCATCCCCGCGAACTCGACGATGTCGTCGAAGCGTTGCATGATGAGCTGCTTCGACATGCCCATGATCGCGCCCTGCAGGAACACGTTCTCGCGCCCCGTCAGGTCTTGGTGGAACCCCGCCGCGATCTCGATCAGCGCGCCCATGCGCCCCGTCACCGTGCAGGTGCCGCGGTTGGGGCGCAGGATCCCGTTGATGATCTTGAGCGTCGTCGACTTGCCCGCGCCATTTCCACCGATGATGCCGAGGGCGTCCCCCGCCTTGACCGTGAACGACAGGTCCTCGACCGCCCAGAACTCCTCGCCCGTGAGCCGCTTCTGCTGCTCGGCCACGACCGCCGCTCGCCCGGGCTTCACCTTGCGCACCATCGCCGGGATCAGGTCCCGCAGACTGTCGTGCAACTCGCCCCGGCGAAACTTCTTGTACACGCCGTCGAGCACGATCCCTGGTTCGGCCATGACTACACGTACTCCGCGAACGTGAATTCGGATCGGTGAAAGAGGACCATCGCGGCGACGAGCCCTCCGAACGTCCACGCCGCCACGTACCCGAGGTACGCCGGCGTCCACACCGTCAGCACGTGCCCGTGCGACACCGTCGTCAGCGGCTCCAGCAGGTTGTGCCCCTGCACGATCGTCAGCCGCAACCCTTCGAGGATCGGCGCGATCGGATTGAACATCAGGTACTTCCCGTAGCGGCCGAGCATCGCCGGCGTGAAGAACACTGGCGTAAAGAAGATCCCGAACGTGAGCACCGTCTGCACGATGTACTTGACGTCGCGGAAGAACAGGTTCGCGCAGCTCAGGAAGAGCGTCGCCGCCGCGGTGAACAGCAGCAGTAGCGCGAGCAGCACCGGGACCCACAGCAGCTGCCACGTCAGCTGCGCGCCGAAGAACGGGATCAGCAACCCGACGATCCCGGCCGCGACCGCGAAGTCCAGCAGCTGCGCAAGCAGCGACGACAGCGGCAGCACCTCGCGCGGGAACGACACCTTCGTCACGAGGTTCATGTTCCCCGTCAGGCTGCCCGTCGCGAAGCCGATCGTGCCGACGAAGAACGACCACGGCACCGACTTGACGAGGATCTCCCCGACGTCCCCGCCGCCGAGCGTGCGCCCCGACGCGAACGCCGTCGCGAAGCGGACGAGGATCCCCGCGAGCGCGACGAGCACCGGCATGAACACCGCCCACGCGAAGCCCATCGCCGCCTGCTTGTAGCGGATCGCGATGTCGCGCCGCGCGAGCTGGAACAGCAAGTCGCGGCTCCCGACGAGGTCGGAGAGGATCTCGCGCACGTCGCCGATCCAGGACGTGACGCTGGCCTCACCGCCGGTCATCCGGACCGGCAACACCCGGGCTGGCAGAACCTGATCAGTCATCGAATGGCTGGAAAACGAGCACACGGCCACCGCCCGTTCACGCGAACGAAGGTGACGACCTAAGTCGTAGTACTGACGAATCATAGCCGCTCTAGGTGACCACGTGACCCCCGACGCCCGTGTGTGGCCGCGTCGTAGCACGAGCGCGACATGCCGGCGCCGTGTGACCCGGCGGATGCCTCACCCATGCGCACCGGTGTTGAGCCGACGCCGGCGCCTAACACCGTCGTACCAGCGCCGGCGATAGCGCGCCCGCTCCTCCGCCCCCAATCGCCGGGTTGGCGGCTATATATTTCCTTTCATCCGGATAGACGGATATAACCGGTTCTGCCCTCTCGACGTGCCGTGACGACCCTCGCCGACGCCCCCGCCGCTCCGCGCACCCGCGCCGATCGCCTCGCCCTGCTCGAGCCCGCGCTCGCGCAGCGGATCCTCGTCCTCGACGGCGCGATGGGCACGATGATCCAGCGTCACCGGCTCGGTGAGGACGACTACCGCGGGCTGAGCGGACCCGCGGGCGGCCCGGCCGGCGACCGATTCCGCGCCTGGCCGTCCGACCTCAAGGGGAACAACGACCTCCTCTCCCTCACCCGGCCCGACGTCATCGCCGGCATCCACCGCGCCTACCTCGACGCTGGCGCCGACATCCTCGAAACCAACACGTTCAACTCGACGGCGATCTCGATGGCCGACTACGGCATGTCGGCGCTCGCCTACGAGCTGAACGTCGCCGGCGCCCGTCTCGCCCGCGAGGTGGCCGACGCCGCCGAGTCGGCCGACCCCGAGCGCCCGCGCTGGGTCGCCGGCGTGCTCGGCCCGACCAGCCGCACCGCGAGCATCTCGCCCGACGTCAACGACCCGGGCTT
>DASWUT010000792.1:0-10733 GCA_036401455.1 Gemmatirosa sp.
CCGCTTCTGCGCATGCGCCGTCGCCGCGGCGCGCACCCACTCGCCCTCGGCGTGCGCGGCGTTGCGCACCGCGAGACGCTCGCGGTTGAGCGGCCCGTTCCCCTTCACGACCGCCCAGAACTCGTCCCAATCGATCGCGCCGAACTGCCAGTCCCCGGTCACCTCGTCGTACCGGAGCGCCGGATCGGGGAGCGTCAGGCCGACCGCTTGCGCCTGCGGCACCGTCAAATTCACGAACCGCTGCCGCAGCTCGTCGTTCGTGTACTTCTTGACGCCCCACCGCATCAGCTCGGCCGAATTGGGCGAGTCACCGTCTGGCGGTCCGAACATCATGAGCGACGGCCACCACCAGCGGTCCACAGCGTCCTGCGCCATCGCGTGCTGCGCCGGCGTGCCAGCCGCGAGCGTCGCGATGCTCTCGAAGCCCTGCTTCTTGTGGAAGTTCTCTTCCTTGCAGACGCGGACCATCGCGCGCGCGTACGGGCCGTACGAGCAATGCTTTGCGAGCGCCGTCTGGTTGACGATCGCCGCGCCGTCGACGAACCACCCGATCACCCCGACGTCCGCCCAGGTGAGCGTCGGATAGTTGAAGATGCTCGAGTACTTCGCGGTCCCCGCCAGCAGTTCGCGGACGAGCTCGTGCCGGTCGACGCCTAACGTCTCGGCACCGCAGTAGATATAGAGCCCGTGCCCCGCCTCGTCCTGCACCTTTGCGAGGAGCGACAGCTTGCGGCGAAGCGACGGCGCGCGCGTCACCCACGCGCCCTCCGGCAGCATGCCGACGATCTCGGAATGCGCGTGCTGCCCCATCATCCGGACGAGCTGCCGGCGATACCGCTCCGGCATCCAGTCCTTCGGCTCGATGCTCTCGCCGCGTGCGATCCGCGCCTCGAACTCGGCGAGCTGCGCGGCCTCGTCGGCCGGCACGGTCGACGCTGTCTGAGGTGCGGAAGCGATCACGGACGACTCCAAGGAAGAGGGCTCGAGCAGTCACACGGCGCTCGGATCCGGGCTCGGCCCGACCTCGGCCGAGCACCGCCTTGCCGCCCGCGGTTGCCGGCTAACTGCCGACGCCACATGACGATCCGCGCACGCACTAATATACCCGCGAGCCTGGACCACGGCACGCGGCGCGCCACGAGCGAGCGCGCGGCCACCGTCCCCTGGACCTCGACTGCCCCGTGTCGATCACGACTCCAACTCCCGCCCGCGGCGTCGCCGACGCCGCGCCCGCCGACGGCCGTGTGACGACCGACGTCGCCCACGGCGTCGCGACCGTTCGCTTCGAGCATCCGAAGGGGAACTCGATGCCCGCCGCGCTCCTGGGCGCGCTCGCCGACGCCGTCCGCGCGGTAGGAGAACGCGACGACGTGCACATCGTCGTGCTCCGCAGCAGCGACCGCGGCCCGTTCTGCGCTGGCGCGTCGTTCGACGAGCTCGTCGTGATTAGTGAGCGCGGCGACGCCGACGCCGGTCGCGAGTTCTTCAGCGGCTTCTCGCGGGTGATCCTCGCGATGCTCCGCTGCCCCAAGTTCGTCATCGCCCGCGTCCACGGCCGGGTGGCAGGCGGCGGCGTCGGACTCGTCGCCGCGTCCGACTACGCGATCGGGACCCAGGCGGCCGCGTGCCGCCTGAGCGAACTCGCCGTCGGGATCGGCCCCTTCGTCGTCGGCCCGGTCATCGAGCGCAAGCTCGGCCTCGCCGCCTTTGCGGCCATGGCCGTCGACGCCGACTGGCGCGACGCCGCCTGGGCCCACCGCCACGGCCTGTTCGCGCGCCTCGTTCCGGGCACGGCCGAACTCGACGCCGAGCTCGACACCCTCGCCCGCCGCCTCGCCGGCTACAACCCCGACGCGATGGCCGAGATCAAGCGTGTGACCTGGGCCGGCACCGAGTCCTGGGATGCACTACTGGCCGAGCGCGCCGCGATGAGTGGGCGGCTCGTGCTGTCCGAGTTCACACGCACGGCGATCGCGGCGTTCAAGCAGAGCGCCTAACGAAACGGCGGCTCCCGGACCGCGGAGCTGTCCGGCGCCACGGGTGCGGCGCGGTCGAGGACCCGTCGGTGTTGGCGCCGCGACGCGCGCGTTCGTCGCACGACGAAGGCCATCATCCCGATCGCGACGAGGTCGATGCCGAGCGAAAGGGCTTGCTGTCCGTCCGCCGTCGTCGCGAACGCAAATGGCAATAGCACCTGCGCGACGCTGAGCGCGCTCAGCCGCTCCCACGCGCTTCGGGTGACCGCCTCCTCGTACGCGTCGAGCCGAAGCGTGCGCCGATGTCGCCACGCGTGCAGATACAGCAATCCGAGCGTCGCGAACACCGCGGCGGCGCCAAAGAAGTACACGAACACGAGCGCGCGCACGTCCGGATTGCGAAGCGCCAGGTTCAGCGTTCCCGGGTGGAAGCGCGACGGACCGCCGGCGAACGCGTACTCCGCGATCGTCGTCGCGAGGAACTTGAGCGGGAACGTGTAGACCAGTACGAAAAAGAGCAGCACGCCGTTCAGATTGCGCGTGGTCGCGTCCTCGAGCCCGTACCGTCGGAAGAACTGATACTGCGTCGCCCAGAGCCGGAACAGCAGAAAGAACGTGACCGCGAAGGCAGCGAAGCCGCGCATGACGGCCACCACCTCGCGCGCGCTGTGCGGCACCTCGAGCGACACGACGAGGAGCGTGATCGCGAACGCAAAGACGGCGTCGCTCAACCCTTCGAGTCGCGACACCTCACGACCGCGCCACTGAAAGCCGTCCTCCGCGGCGTAATGCGTCGCGAGCAGCCGTTCGCGAATCACGGCATCCCCCGAGCGACCGCCACCGAGCGGCGGTCGTCCACTCGCGGCTCGCGTGCGTTCGCAACGGTCAGGGGGGCGAGTTCGGGCGACACCGCCCAAACTTCGCCCCCAACACCGGAACGCGCCATGCGGCGCGCCCCCCGACGAACGCGCACGATCTGCGCCTCAGACGGTCAGCGCCTCAGACGGTCAGCGCGCCGCGAACGTCATCCCCGCGCGATCGCGCGCGATCTGCTGGCCCGGGGCGACGTGCCAGTCGGCGAGGTTCGCCCACCACGCGTCCGGCCGTAGCCCGACCGGCTGGATGCGCCGGTGCACGCCGGCGACCAGCTTCGGCTCGTAGAGCCACACCGCCGGCGCGTCGTCGGCGAGCGTCGCGTACGCCTGCGTCCACAGCGCGCCGGCCTCGGGCCGGCTCCCCGCGTCGCCCGCGCGCGCCACGAGCGCCTCGAAGGCCGCATTGTGGTATCCCGACACGTTGGCCGACCCACGCCCCGCCGCGCCGGGCGCGCCCCACTGCTCGACGATCGTCGTCGGCGACGGATCACTATGCCACGCGTTCAGCATCGCGTCGTAGTGCCCGGTCTGCAGCGCCCGCCCGAACGCGGCCGGGTCGACCGCGTCGATCTCGACCGCGGCACCCACCCGGGCGAACTGACTTTGCAACAGCACCGCGAGCCGCTGCCGCACGGTACTCGTCGTCGGCACGAGGAGGTGGAACCGAAGCGCCTGTCCGGCGCGCACGCGCGTTCCGCCGGGCCCCACGTGCCATCCGAGCGCATCGAGCGCCGCGGCCGCAGCCGCCGGGTCGTACGCCGGGCCGAACGTCGCCGCCTCCGTCGCGCTCACGTGCGACACGGACCGCGGAAGCGGAGCGGCGGACGCATACGCCAGCGTGTCGAACACGTTGCGCACGACGCTCGCGCGATCGATCGACGCGGCCAGCGCGCGCCGCAACGCGCGATCGCCGAACAGCGCGTGCGGACCGCCCACGCCGTCCCGCAGGTTGAACGCGAGATACCCGACGTCCATCGACGCATACCCGACCGTCCGCACCGACGGTGCGTGCGCCACCTGCGCGAGCCCCTCACCGCGCAGCTGTTCCCAGACGTCGGCTTCTCCCGCAACGAGGCGGCGGGTGGCCGCGCCCGGGTCCGCCGAAATCGTCCACACGACGCGGTCGAGCCCCGGGCGTCCGCGGTAGTTCGCCGTGTCGGCGACGAGCGCGACCTGCTGCCCCGGCGTCCACGCCGCGAAGCGGAAGCGCCCCGAGCCGACCGGATGCCGCGCGAACGCCGACGCCGCGAGCTGGTCGCGCGGCACGCCGGCGAGCAGGTGTTCCGGAAGCACCCAGAGCTGGTACGTCGCGTCGAAGAACTGCCGGGGACTCCGGTGCTTGAACCACACGACCGCGGTCAGCGAGTCGCGCGCGACGACCGAATCGATGCCGCCGAGCAGCGGCGCCGCAGGGCTCGCCGTCTTCGGATCCACCGCCAGCGCGTAGCTGAAGGCAACGTCGCGGGCCGTCACCGGGCGGCCGTCGTGCCAACGCGCCCGGGCGTCGAGCGCGAATGCGACCGACAGCGAGTCGGGCGCCCAACGCCAGCTCTGCGCGAGCCGCGGCCGGAAGTGCGCGTCACCTGCCGTCTCGAGCGTCGAGTCCGGCTCGGCCAGGCGGTCGAAGATCTGCGCCGTGACCTGTGCGCCCTGGAGCGACGTCACGATTGGTGGAACGAGCGCATCGACGTCGCCTGCAGTCGCGATGACCAACGTCCCGCCGCGACCATCGTTAGGCGCGACGCGCTCGGCCGTGCACCCGGCCGCGACGACGGCGCCCGCGGCCGCGACCAGACGGAGGCACGGAAGCACGCGAACGCGCGCGGCGGGCACGGCGGCGCGGCGCGGAGAGATGGAGGTGGTGAGCATGCCCGCCGGACGCGCGAACGCCCGCGGCCGTCACCGGCCGCGGGCGTTCGCGTCAGGAGCGAGCGCGGAGCGCCGACGCGCTAGTGACGCCCCCACGCGACGATGTATCCGGAGAAGTGATCGGTCAGCGACGTCACGACCGGGCTTCCCGTGCTGTTCGCCGACGGCATCGACTGCAGGATGCCGCCGAAATCGTCGGTATAGTACATGTTGATCGAATTGCCCGCCGGCATCGTGCACCCGCTGAAGTTCGCGACGATCGTCGCGGCCTTCGCGAACTGGAGTCCGTGCGGCGCGAAGTCGATCTGTACCGCCTGGCCGAGCGTGACGCGCGCGCTGATGTTGACCGTCGTGTTGAGCGCGCCCTGCGGAATTGTGAGCGAGCTCGAGCCGAAGCGCAACACGCCTCCGTTCGGCCCGATCATCTGCGAGACCGACCACGAACCCGCGACACCGCACGCGAGGTTCAGCGGGCGATCGAAGCCAGCTTCCCGGTCGCCAGGCTGTGTGTGCCACGTCGGCGCCTCCGCGGCGAGCTGGCTTGGGGTCTCGCGATTCGCGGCGTCCTTCGCGTTCGGCTTCGGCTTGGGCGGAGGGGGCGGCGTGGGCGCGACGTTCGCCGCGATCGCATGAGGTGCCGCCGTCGGGCTCGTCACCGAGTCGGTGGAGCACGCGGCGATCATCGCCGCGATCGGCGAGATGACAGCCGCGATGACTGCGGCCACGTTGCGTCGGCGCGACGGCCGCGGTGCACTGTTGCGCTGTGTCGACATGTGCGTCTACGGGGTATGGATGTGGTGTCCCGCGCTGAAGGTCGCGCGGCGACGCCACTCATATCGGCATCTCCCGGCGCGGACTTGAGCGTTCGGACCACGATCCCAGCGTCGTCGGCGCGGCCGCGGCGCACCCAATCGACCGCTCCACCCGCGGTGACCTCACTTCGACCCTGGGCGTCTCGGGGCGACCAAACGAATCTGCCCCGTTTCGCCCCGCCCGCCAGCGTGCCCTCCGTCGCCTCCCCCGTCGCCACGTCGCTCGATATCGACGCGTTGATCGCCGATGCGGGCGCGGCGCTCGTACGCGGCGATGTGGCCGCGGCGCGCAGCGTGTGCGGGACGATCCGCGACCAGCTCCGCTTCGCCGGCGAGCCGGTCCACGTCGCGGGCGCCGTTGCACGTCTCGAGGCTCGGGCCTCGCTCGCCGCGGGCGACACGGACGCGGCGCTCGACGCGCTCGACGCCGCACTCGCGATCGCAACGGCCGGCCGCGACGGAATCGGGGCCGCACATACGCTCAACCACATCGCGAACGTCGAGTTCGGTCGCGGGCGACTCGACGACGCCCAACGGAACTTCGAGGCCGCGCGCGCACGCGCTCGCCAGGTTGGGGACCGCCGCCTCGCCGCCGTCACGACCGTCAACCTCGGCGCGATCGCCAACATCCGCGGCGACGTCAAGGGCGCGATCTCCGCTTATCGGCGCGCGATCACCGATCTGCGCGTCGCCGGACCGGAGCGCGACCTCGCCGCCGCGTTGAATAACCTTGGGATGGCGAAGGCCGACCTGGGCCAGTGGGACGGGGCTCAACGCGCCTATGCCGAAGCGCTCGCGATCGCCGTGCGCGCTGGCGACAGCGAATCGCAGGCGCGACTGCACGTCAACCTCGCCGAAGCCTGGATCGGACGGGGCGACCTCGCGCGCGCCCACGCTGCGTGCACCGATGCGATGGCCGCCGCGCGGTCGAGCGCACACACGCACGCGGTCGGCGAGGTCCACCGCCTCTTCGGTATCATCGCGCGTGAGTCCGGCGCGCTCGACGAAGCGGACGCCGAGTTCCGGAATTCGGAGCGCGTGGCCAATGCGCGCGAGGACCTGCTGTTGCTCGCCGAAACGGCACGCGAGCAGGCCGACCTGTTCCGGCGCCAGTCACGCAACCGCGAGACGCTGCAGGCCCTCAACCGCGCACACCGCCTGTTCGCGCAGCTCCGCGCGCAGCGTGACCTCGCCGACGTCGGACGCAAGATGTCGCGCCTTGAGGGAGACTTCGTCGGCGTCGCGCGCCGGTGGGGCGAATCGATCGAGGCCGCGGACCGCTACACGCAGGGTCACTGTCAGCGCGTCGCGGACCTCGCCTGCCTCATCGCCGCCGAGGTTGGTTTCGACGCCCAGGCGCTGTTCTGGTTCCGGATCGGCGCCCTGCTGCACGACGTCGGCAAGCTCGTCGTTCCGGCGGAAATCCTCAACAAGCCCGGCAAGCTGACGGACGCCGAGTTCGCGCTCATGCGGAGCCATACGACCGAGGGCGTTCGGATGCTCGCCGACGTCGAATTCCCGTGGGACGTGCGACCGATCCTCGAGTCGCACCACGAGCGCTGGGACGGCCGCGGTTATCCGCACGGACTCGCCGGCGACGCGATCCCGCTCACCGCGCGCATCCTGTGCGTCGCGGACGTCTACGACGCGCTGACGTCCGTGCGCAGCTACAAGCGTGCCCTCTCGCACGACGAGGCGATGGCGATATTGCGCAAGGACAACGGGCAGGCGTTCGATCCGGGCGTGTTCGCGTCGTTCGAGGCCGTCGCCGCCGCCTGGGCGGCGCAACAGGCCAGTGCCACCGCGACCACGGTCGAGCTCGCCGTGGTCGACGTCTGGGCCGACCGGCAGGCCCGGGGCCTCGATCCGCTCACCGGACTTCCTACACGCAGCGCGTTCTTCCGGGAGTGCGAACGTGTGCTCGCCGCGCGCGCCGAGGATGGACGTCCGACCGGACTCGTCGTCGTGCGAGCGATCGATACCCCGAGCGTCATCGCCCATCGCGGCCGCTCAGCGTTCGATGCTGCCCTGACGGCGGTCGCCGAGGCGCTCAGCCGGCACACGCGTGGTGGAGACTTCGTCGGTCGCTACTCGGACGACGAGTTCGTCATCCTGCTACCTGACGAGGACCTGCTCGAGACGCACGCCGCCGCGACGCGGCTCCGCGAATGCGCCGAGGCGGCCCGCGTCGTCGCGCCGAGCCATGGGGCGACGAGCACGTTCTCGCTGCGCGTGCAGGTCGGGGTCGCCGCCGCGCCACAGCATGGCCACACGGCGGACTCCCTGCTCGCGGCCGCCGACGCCACGCTCGGCCGGTGCGCCGGCGGGCGCGCCGCCGCGTAGCGACGCGCCCGCGAGACACCGCGGCGATCAGGCGGCCAGCCGCGCCTCGAGATAGCGGGCCGCGTCCTGAGCCGCCTGTTCGGTGAGCCCGCCGGCGAGCCGGCGGCGGACGCTGGCCGCCACGCGCTCGTCCGCGATGCGCCCGAGAAGCGCCTCGATGCGTTCCACCTGCTCGGCGGTCGCGAGGCGCGGCTTCGGCGTGGCCCACGCCGGCAGCTCCGGCGGGTCCCACTTGAACCACGCGCCGTCCTTCGTCTTCGACGAGAAGCGACCGCCTTCGTGCACGCGGGCCCACCCCTCGTCGAGGTCGTACAGATAGCGGCCGATCCCCCACTGCACGGCGGCCCGCTTCATCGCGTTCGAAAACCCGCCCTTGACCGGTTCGACGTCGCTGTTTTCGGCGCCGTCCCACTTCGTGACCCACTCGGCCGAGCCGTCCGGACGCGAGATGCGGATCGCGATTCCACACGCGACTCCACCGGCCGGACCTTCACGGAACGTGTTCTGCCAGTTTTCGGGCCCGACCGCCTCGTCCAGCCGCTCCTGAATCGCGCGGTTGGTGACGTAGGCGAGCACCCGCGCCCACGGCTTTCCGTTCTTCTCGCCAGCCTGCTGCACCCGCCATTCGATATCTTCGGGCGTGAACGGGTCGCGCAGGCGGTCCAACGTCGTCTCTCGGGTCATCCGTCCGGGTCCTTGCTCATCCAAGCGTTGAGAGTCGTCGCGCACGACGGGGGCGCACCGCGCCAATCCCGAGGCCGCGCGGATTCAGACCCCGAACACACCCCGAAGTTCCCGAGCGCGTGTCGCGTGCGGCGCGGTCTCGCGGTCATCGGCGGATGACGTCCGACCCGAGTGCGCCCGACGACGCGAGCGGGTCGAACGGGGCAGGCGTTGGCGGCTCCGCGGCCGTATTGCCGCCACGGCACACGAGCGAGTTTCGCGTCTACGCTCCGGGCGAGGCGATCGACGCGCCGCCGCTCGCCGACACCGTGCCCGAACGCGGGCTCCTCCCGCGCCGCCGGTCACGACTGCAGCGCATCCTGATCGGGCTGTCGAGCGGCACCTTGCTGCTCGTCGTCGTTGCGGTGCTCGCGCTCGCCACCACGCTTTCCCCGCCCGGGGCACAGCGTATCGCCCGTGCGGCCGCCGAACAGGAGCTCGCCAGCGAGCTCGACCCCTCCGAGCGCGTGCTCGCGCGTGCGTACGTCTCGCAGCGGCTCTGGTCGGACAACCTCCGCGAGTCGTTCGGCCTGCTCGCGGCAACGGATCGCCGCCTGGTGTTCGTCGGCGAGCCGCCCGCCGCGTGGATTCGGCGTCACGACGGCGGCCCCGCCGAGCTACGGGTGCAATCCTTCCCGTACGACGTCCCGTTCACCGCCGACGCGCAGCGTCTTCTGCTCGGCACGTCGCCCGGTGTCGTCGTGCGCACGCCGGCGTCGGACGTGCCGTTCCTCGTCCCCCGCGGCGAGCGCGCGCACGCGCGCGACATCGAGCGCGTCGTCGAGCGGGCTCTCGTCGCGCGCACGTCCGCCGGCGAGCGTGAGCAGCAGGCGCGGGTCGCGCCGGCGGCGCCGGCGCCGGTGTACGGGGTGCACGTCGTCCACAGCGGCGAGGCCGTCACCACCATCGCCCGCGCCTATCACACGACACCGGACGTGGTGCGTCAGCTCAATCGCCTGCCCAACGACCGCATCCGCATCGGACAGCGCCTTCGGGTGCCGCTCGCGTCCGACAGCGCGAGCGCGGCAGGCACCGTCGCGGGAGCGCAACGCCCGACCGGCCGCGCTCCGACGGCGAGCGCGTACTGACCGCCAGGACAGGGGGCGCGCCACGATGCTCGGCGGCGCCCCCCTGGTCTGCGACTACAGCCCGAGCACGATCGCAAAGACGAGCGGCGCGCACACCGTCGCGTCGCTCTCGATGACGAATTTCGGCGTCTCGACGGCGAGCTTCCCCCACGTGATCTTCTCGTTAGGCGGCGCGCCCGAGTAGCCGCCATAGCTCGTCACCGCTTCGGAGATCTGGCAGAAGTAGCCCCACACGGGGACGTTCTCCCGCTGCAGATCCTGGTGCAGCATCGGCACGACGCAGATTGGGAAGTCGCCGGCGATGCCGCCGCCGATCTGGAAGAACCCGATCGCGCTGTCCCCCGACGTTCGCGTGTACCAGTCGGCAAGCTCCGTCATGTACTCGATGCCCGTGCGCACCGTGTGCACGTTCTTCACGTCACCGGTGATCACGTGCCCCGCGTACATGTTGCCCATCGTCGAATCTTCCCAGCCGGGAACGACCATCGGCAGGTTCTTCTCCGCGGCGGCCACCATCCACGAGTTCTTCGGATCGATCTGGTAGAATTCGCGAAGTGCGCCCGATCGCAGGACGCGGTACATGAACTCGTGCGGGAAGTACCGCTCGCCCGCCGCGTCGGCGGCACGCCACTCGGCCAACACGGCCCCTTCCAGCCGGCGCATCGCCTCCATCTCCGGGATGCACGTATCGGTGACACGGTTCATGTGCCGGTCCAGCAGCGCCTGTTCGTCATCCGGCGTCAGGTCGCGGTAGTTCGGCACGCGCTCGTAGTAATCGTGCGCGACGAGGTTGAACAGATCCTCCTCGAGGTTCGCGCCGGTGCAGCTGATGAAGTGCACCTTGTCCTGCCGAATCATCTCGGCGAGCGTCAGCCCCAACTCGGCCGTGCTCATCGCGCCGGCGAGCGTCATGAGCATCTTCCCGCCGCCCTCGACGTGCGTTCGATAACCCCGGGCAGCGTCGACGAGCGCGCCGGCGTTGAAGTGACGGAAGTTGTGGGTGAGGAACTGCGATACGGGGCCGAGGTCGGCGGACATGGGACGGTC
>DASWUT010000793.1:0-2818 GCA_036401455.1 Gemmatirosa sp.
CGGCGCGGCGTCCGGCGCCCGCCGCGCCGGACGGTGCGGGGCGTGATGCCGAGGCGGCCGTCCAGGCGTTCGTCGCCAAGTTCGACGCCGCGCGCCAGCAGCTCATCGTCGACCTCCGGGCGGCGCTGCGCCGGCGCTACCCCGCAGCGCACGAGCTGGTCTGGGACAACTACAACTTCGTCGTCCTCGGCTACTCGCCGACGCCCCGCCCCCCTCCGATGCCCCACTCTCGATCGCGGCGGCCGCACGCGGCGTGAGCCTTTGCTTTATCCACGGCGCCGCGCTGCCTGACCCGGCGGGGCTGCTCTCGGGCGCTGGCCAGCAGACGCGCTTCCTGCGCGTGGGCGCGGCGGCCGACCTGGAGCGGCCCGAAGTCGAGGTGCTGCTCGCGGCCGCGGTGGCCGGCGTCGCGGGCGCACTGCGGGACGGACCGCCGGGCCCGCTCGCGATCCGGTCCGTCTCGGCGACGCAGCGCCCCCGGCAGCGACCCCCGGCGTGATTGCACAACGGACGAGCCACCCCATGCGCGGAGAACGTTACCGGGTAAACATAAACACGCCACGTCCTCGCGGCTGATAACGCGGCGCGCCACCCCCGTCGACCGATCGGTGAGCGCGTGCAGCCGCGCCCGCGCGACCGCGGCGCGCGCCCGGAGCGGTGGGTTCGCGTCGCGCCACGCCGCTGCCACCCGCGCCCAGTGTGCCGCGGCGCTGTCGCGCGCGCCGGTCGCGTCGAAGGCGCGCGCGAGCCACTCGTGCAGCTCGGGGCGCGTCACGTAGTAGTTCGATGCGCGGCAACGCGCCTGATACGCCGACGCCGAGCAGTGCCGAGAGTGCCGCGCCAGCGCTAACACTGTCTGGTTGCGACAGGTCCTTGGCAGTTTCGACCGCGCGCATGGCGTTCGGCATAACGGCCGGATCGGGAAACTGGCGCTGCAGGTTCGCGAGATCGGGCTTCGCCTGGAGCCGTCGTCGGACCACGTCCCCCGGCGAGCGCCCGTGGAGCACGCGGCGGCCCTCGAACGCATCGACGGTGAAGCACGAACGCGGTCCGTGATGAGTAGGTAGCGGATGCGGAACGGCAGCGCCGCGACCGCGTCGTCGAGGAACGCCAGCGTACTGCGCTCCGTGTTGTCGTCCTTCACCGCGAGGTGAGCACTTGCGGAACGCGCCGCCGCCGACGTGGAGCTCGGGCAGGTGCTTCACGTCCACGTGCACGAACCCGAGGTCGTACGTGCGGAAGTGCCCCTGCCCGCGGCGCGGCCGCTCGTTGACCCTGCGCTCACGGTGCCCGTTCGGCGCTTCGTTCGGGTGAGCCGCCATGGGCCACGAACCGGCCGCGCGCTGCGTGGTGTCGCTCGCCCGCCGCTACGAGGCCGACATCCTCGCGCTGATCACGGCCGGGCTCCGCGCCGGGGCGGACGTCGGCACGTAGTGCGTCGCCGCCTCGACAAGGGCGAAGAAGCGTGCGAGGGTGTGCTCGAACCGCTCCTGCGCTGCCGCGTCGGCGAGATCTCCCCGATCGTCGAATGCCTCGTGCGCCCGGGCGAGCGAGAACATGTCCGGATACACCCGCGCGCCCAGGTGCTCGAGCGGGATCCGTAGCGACCAGAGCCCACGGTTGCCGCCCACCAGCGACGGCGACGCCGAGAGCAGCAAGCCCTGCCGGCCGTCGAACGGCTGCGGGCGGAAGCGCGACGCCCAGTCGATCACGTTCTTGAGCACGCCCGGCATCGAGGCGTTGTACTCGGGTGCGGCCACGACGAACGCGTCGGCCGCGAGCAGCCGCTCGCGCAGCCGCCGGGCCCCGGCGGGAATCCCGTGCTCCCGCTCGGCCTCGGGGTCGTACGACGGACAGTCGAAGTCACCCATCGCCGCGCGCGTGACGGCGGCGCCCTTCGTCTCCGCGATGGTCGCCGCGAGTTCGGCGAGGCGACCGTTGAGCGAGCCGCGCCCGAGCGACGCGGCGAAGACCAGCACCCGCACACGTGGCGTCGCGGGCAGCATCTCGGCCGGGCGTCCATGACCGAGCTGTGGCTCGAGGTGTGGGTCGAGCTGTGGGTCGAGCTGTGAATCGGTGCGCATGTGCGCGTCTCCGGTGTCGCCTAACGTAGGAAGGTGAGGGCGAGGGCGGCGGCGAGCAGCGCGCACAGCACGCCGGCGACGACCTGCTGCGGCGGCAGGCCGAGCGGCCGGTGCACCTCCGCGTTGAACTCGGGGTCGACCCAGGCGGTCCCGGGGTAGAGCGGCGCGAGGAGCATCGCGACGAAGTAGACCGCCGCCGTCGCCGCGGCGAGCGCGAGGCGCGGCCGCGTCAGCGGCCCGGGCGCGAACAGGACGACGAGCGACAGGAGCCCGAGGCAGAGGCCCATCGTCATCGACTGGCCGTTGTGGAACTTGGCGTGCGGCGGCCAGTTGGGGTTGCGTAGGTGCATCCGCGCGCCCGACGGGACGACGGCGTCGGCCACCACGCCGCCGAAGTTGTAAAGCGCGACCACCGCGACGAGCCACTTGGCGACTTCCATACACGTCTCCTCATCCGGGGTGAATGCGTCGGACAACGGAGCGTACAGTCGGTGAGCGCCTAACTGGTATCAAAAACTACCGGTTGGTTTCGCTGGGTCGGTCGCCGGGATGGATGGAACGGGCCGCCGAGGGAAGGTGGACCACGGCCGTGGCGGAGGTGACGGCGAGACCCGCCCGCCCTTCCGCGGCGTACTTAGCGTGCGCCCGCCGCCGCCCGGACGGCGCCGGGCGTGACCCCGACGTGCTGGCGAAAGGCGCTGACGAAGTGTGAGGGCGACGAGAAGCCCGTCGTG
>DASWUT010000794.1:0-5796 GCA_036401455.1 Gemmatirosa sp.
CGGCGGCTCGCGCTCGAGGCCACGCGGCCGCCGCGCGCGTCGTGACGCGCGCGAGCGGCCCGGCGCGCTAGCGGAGCGCCGGTCGCACGGCGGCATCCAGGTTCTGCTCGGCGCCCTGGCCCGTGTAGACGACCTTGCCGCTGCGGTCGAGCACGACGACGTAAGACGTCGCCGGAACGTCGTAGGCCGACGTGGCCTTGCCGTTCCGGTCGTAGTACAGCTCCAGCGGCAGCTGGTACTTGGCCGCGTAGGCGCGGACGCGTTCGGGCGACTGGTTCACCGAGACGGCGACACCGACCAGCCGGATCCGCCCTGCGTACCGCGCTGCCAGCTGCTTCATCTGCGGCTCGAGCGCCTTGCAGTTCGGGCACCAGGTCGCCCAGAACTCGATCAGGACCGGGCCGCGGCCGGTCACGGCGGTGAGGTCGGCGGCGCGCCCGTCGAGCGTCTCGACCGCGGCTGCGGGGGCGCGCGTGCCGAGCGGAAGTCCGAGTTCCTGCGCGGCGGCGCGGCGTGAGGCGAGGGCGACGAGGAGCGTCGCCGCGGTGACGGCAACGCGGGTGGCCCGGCGACGGAGCGCGGTCATGGCAGAGTGTCAGTTACGAGAAAGGACGCCGCCCGCGGCCGCCCGCGGCCGCCCGCGGCCGCAGGCGCGCTCAGAGCCAGACGGTCCCCATCTGGACGAGGTAGTACTCCGCCGCGCCAACCATCAGGAGCGCGAACCCGCGCTTGACCCAGAGCATCCAGGCGCCCGCGCGCGGCAGCCGCGCGAGCGTGCCGCTCGACAGGCCGACGACGGCGAGCAGCGCGCACATGCCTAACGAGAAGGTGAACAGGTAAACGAACCCGAGCACGGCCGAGTGGGTGGTGCTGACCCAGGTGAGAACGGCGGCCATCACTGGCGCGGAGCAGGGCGCGGCGACGAGGCCGGACATCGCGCCCATGACGAGCGCGCCCGTGACGCGCCCCGCGGTGCCGGCGGTCGCGGCGCGCTGCATGAGCGCGGCCGGGAGGCGCACCGGGATCACGTCGAGCATCGAGAGCGCCGCGACGACCAGCAGGTTGGCCATGGCGAAGTACAGCCACGGGTTGGTGCTGATGCTCCCGAAGAGCGTGCCCGTGAGCCCCGCGAACAGGCCGAGCCCCGAGTAGACGACGGCGAGGCCGACGACGTAGGCGAGGGTGAGCAGGGCGACGCGCCCCCGCCCGCCGCGCCGCGCGGCCACAGCCGCGTCCCCGGCCGCCGCGGTCTGCCCGCCGACGATCGCCGCGGTGATCGGGATCATCGGGTAGACGCAGGGCGTGAGCGACGTCAACACCCCCGCGCCGAAGAGCACCGGCAGCGCAGCGGCGGGGTGCGCGGAGAGTTGGGCGGCGAGGTCCACGCGGGCAACCTAACCGGGCGCGACCGGGGCGCGGCGACGTGGGGTCGGCCGGGCCGGGCGGACGAGCAAGCGCACGTGGACGGGATTTGGGGATTGAGGGGATTGGGCTCCCACGAGAATGGTCCGTCGCGGCCGAGCGCGTGCTGTTGGGCTCTGGCGGGACGCACCGTCTTCGACGAGCCCAATCCCCTCAATCCCGAAATCCCGTCCAATGCCGTTCCCCTTCCTGCGCGACGTCCTGCGCCACGGACACGACCTGTCCAGCGTCCGAATGCTCTAGATTGCCAGCGCGCTCACGTTCGCTAAATCCGCTGGAGGTATACAGTTGGCTCCGCAGTTCATCTACGTCATGAAGGGCCTGCGCAAGGTGATCCCGCCCAATCGGATCATCCTCGACGACGTCTGGCTCTCGTTCTACCCCGGCGCCAAGATCGGCGTGCTCGGGCCTAACGGCGCGGGCAAGTCGTCGCTGCTGCGCGTCATGGCCGGCGTCGACACCGACTTTCAGGGCGAGGCCTGGGCCCACAAGGGCACACGCATCGGTTATCTGCCCCAGGAACCGCAGCTCGACCCGACCAAGGACGTGCGCGGCAACGTCGAGGAAGCGCTCAAGGAACAGCGCCGCATGCTCGATCGCTACAACGAGATCAGCGCCGCGTTCGCCGAGCCAGATGCAGATTTCGACAAGCTGATGGAAGAACAGGCGCGCGTGCAGGAGTACATCGACACGCACGACCTCTGGAACCTCGACAACAAGATCGAGGTCGCGATGGACGCGCTCCGTCTGCCGCCGGGCGACGCCGACGTCACGCACCTGTCCGGCGGCGAGCGCCGCCGCGTCGCCCTCTGCAAGGTGCTGCTCGAGGAGCCCGACATGCTCCTCCTCGACGAACCGACCAACCATCTGGACGCCGAGAGCGTGGCGTGGCTGGAGCACCACCTGGAGAGCTTCCCCGGGACCGTCGTCGCGATCACGCACGATCGGTACTTCCTCGACAACGTCGCGAAGTGGATCCTCGAGCTCGACCGCGGGCGCGGCGTGCCGTACGAGGGCAACTACTCCGGCTGGCTGGAGCAGAAGAAGGACCGCCTGGCGAAGGAAGAGAAGCAGGCGAGCGCCCGCCAGCGCACGCTTGAGCGCGAGCTCGAGTGGGTGCGCATGTCGCCGCGCGCGCGTCAGAGCAAGAGCAAGGCACGCCTGCAGGCCTACGAGCAGCTCGCGAGCGAGGCGCAGCAGGAAAAGGTCACTCAGAACGAGATCGTCATCCCGCCCGCGCCGCGACTCGGCAACGAGGTCGTCACCACGCGCGAGCTGAAGAAGGGCTTCGGTGACAAGCTCCTCATCGACGGCCTCACCTTTCAGCTGCCGCGCGCGGGCATCGTCGGCATCATCGGGCCTAACGGCGCGGGTAAGACGACGTTCTTCAAGATGGTCGCCGGTCAGGAAACGCCCGACGACGGACAGGTCAAGCTCGGCGAGACGGTCGTGTTGGGCTACGTCGACCAGAACCGCACGCTCGAGCCCAAGAACACCGTGTGGCAGGAGATCTCGGGCGGGCAGGAGACGGTGATGGTCGGCAAGCGCGAGATGAACACGCGCGCGTACCTCTCGTCGTTCAACTTCAAGGGGACCGACCAGCAGAAGAAGGTCGGCGACATGTCGGGTGGGGAACGCAACCGGCTGCACCTCGCCAAGACGCTGATGACCGGCTCCAACCTGCTGCTGCTGGACGAGCCGACTAACGACCTCGACGTCGACACGCTGCGTGCGCTCGAGGAAGCGCTGCTCGACTTCTCGGGGTGCGCGGTGGTGATCTCGCACGATCGGTGGTTCCTGGACCGCGTCGCGACGCACATCCTCGCCTTCGAGGGCGACAGCGAGGTGGTGTGGCACGAGGGGAACTACGGGTCGTACATCGAAGACCTGAAGCGGCGAAAGGGTCCCGACGCCGACCAGCCGCACCGGGTGCAGTACAAGAAGCTGGTCCGCGCGTAACGACGCGCGGGGTTACACCCGCCGTTCCGGACTCGTCGCTGCAGGCCTCCTCCCACGGATACGGAATGGACACGTACGACTACGATCTCGTCGTGATCGGCAGCGGCCCGGCGGGACAGAAGGGCGCGATCGCGGCGGCGAAACTCGGCCGCCGCGTCGCGATCATCGACCGCCAGGAGATGGTCGGCGGCGTGTGTATCCACACGGGCACGATCCCGAGCAAGACGATGCGCGAGGCGATCCTCTACCTCAGCGGGTTCCGCCAGCGCACGTTCTACGGCAAGGACTACGTCGTCAGCAGCAGCATCGGGGCCAAGGACCTCGCGCACCGCGTGAACGCGGTCGTCAGCCGGCAGACCGAGGTCGTGCGCAACCAGCTTCGCCGGAACGGGGTCACCACGCTCGCGGGCACGGCGCGGTTCGTCGACGCGCACACGCTCGAGGTCATCTCGTCGGCTGGGGCGGCGAGCCTGGTGCGCGCGGCGCACGTGCTGATCGCGTGCGGCACCCGCGCCGCGCGCAGCACGCAGATCCCGCTCGACGGAGAGCGCATCTTCGACGCCGACCAACTGCCGGGGGTGACGGAGCTGCCGCGCGAACTCATCGTCGTCGGCGCGGGCGTCATCGGGCTGGAGTACGCGTCCATGCTCACCGCACTCGACATCAAGGTCACGATCATCGACCAGCGGCCGACGCTGCTCGATTTCGTCGACCGCGAGCTGATCGACGGCCTGCTGTACCACATGCGGCGGCGCGGTGCCACGTTCCGCCTCGGCGAGTCAGTCGCCTCGGTTGGCATCGACGAGCGCGGACGTGTCGAAGCCATGCTCGCGAGCGGCAAGCGCGTGCGCAGCGACGCGTTGCTGTACACCGTCGGACGGCAGGCGAACACCGACCTGCTGAACCTCGAGGCCGCGGGGCTGGCTCCGGATGCGCGCGGCAAGCTGCTGGTCGACGCCTGGGGCCGCACCGCGGTGCCGCACATCTACGCGGCCGGCGACGTGATCGGCTTTCCGTCGCTCGCCTCGTCGTCCAACGAACAGGGGCGACTCGCGGGCGCGCACATGTTCGGCGCACCGGCGACGGTCCCGACGCCGGATCTCCTGCCGTACGGGATCTACTCGGTGCCCGAGATGTCGATGGTCGGGCGCACCGAGGAACAGCTTACCGAGGCACGCATCCCCTACGAGGTCGGCGTCGCCAAATACGAGGAGCTCGCCAAGGGCCAGATCCTCGGCGACGAGACGGGGATGCTCAAGCTCCTCTTCGATCCGGACTCGCTCCGCCTGCTCGGCGTGCACGCGATCGGCGACGGCGCCACGGAGCTGATCCACATCGGGCAGGCGGTGCTCGCCCTCGGTGGCACGATCGAGTACTTCCGCGACACCGTCTTCAACTATCCCACGCTGGCCGAGGCGTACAAGGTCGCCGCCCTCGCGGGCTTCAATCGCCTGTGAGGCCGCCTGTGAGGCCGCCTGTGAGGCGGGCCGCTACGGGCGGCCGTACTCCACGTCCGACATCCGGGGCGCGAAGATTCCGTCGAACGCGTGGCGCACGCGGGCGAACACGAGGCTCCAGCACACCGCCACGATCAGCCCCGGGATGATCCCGCTCGGATTCATCAGCGCGTGGAACATGAGGATGTTGACGATCACCGGCGCGACCAGCGTGAGGGCCAGCGGGACGTAGCGCCCGGCGAGAAACAGCAGGCCGCAGGCGAGCTGGATCGCGAAGACGAGGATCAGGTAGTTGGTCGTCGCCAGCACGACGAAGTACTGGCCCGCCGGCCCGGTCATCGGTGGCTGCGGGAGGAAGTGCAGGAACCCGTTGAGTCCGAAGACGGTGAAGATGAGGCCGAGCAGGTAGCGGGCGATGGTCGACGCGATACGCACGAACGATGTCCTCCAGTGTGGTATACATTTGTGCCTGAGGCTACATAGTTGCCCGCTCGACGCACGCACAAGGAGGCACAGCCGTGGAACTCGCGCACACCGATGTAACCGCTGGATCCGACGTGACGAACGTGACCAACGCGCTAGGGAGCCCGGGGCCGGCGGGGTGTCCGTACGTGAACAGCATCCTCGCGCGCGTCGGCGACAAGTGGAGCGTGCATCTCGTCATGCTGCTCGTCGACGGTCCGCGGCGCTTCAATGAACTGAAACGCCTGGTCGGCGGGATCTCGCAGCGCATGTTGACGCTAGCGCTTCGCGGGCTCGAGCGCGACGGCCTCGTCACGCGCACGGTCCATCCGACGATCCCGCCGCGCGTCGATTACGAGCTCACCGCCCTCGGCCTGTCGCTCGCGCACCCGGTCCGTGCGCTCGGGTCGTGGGCGTTCTCGCATCAGGACGAGGTCGCGCGCGCGCGCGCGGCGTTCGACGCGCGCGACCGTCGCGGGCCCGTGTCCGCCGCTCC
>DASWUT010000795.1:0-18816 GCA_036401455.1 Gemmatirosa sp.
GGCATCCGAGGGGGCGATGAGGAGGGCGCGGCGGAAGTTGGCGCTCCGCGCGGCGCCGGTGACGCGGCGCCAGCCGAGCTGCCGGTCGAACCAGCCGGGGACGACGTGCGCGTAGAAGTGCGGGTAGAGGACGAGCCGCCCGGGCTCGTCGCTGGTCACCCGTGCGTCGGCGAGTGCGCCGGCGTCGAAGTCGAGGTCGAGATGGTAGTCGAGGATGCCGCCATCCCAGAACAGGCCCGGCAGCGGCGCGCCCGTGGGGCCCGGAATGCGCACGCCCTCCATGAGCAACGGGATCGAGCCGGACGCGGCGAGCGCGGGGCGGAGCGTGGCCGCGGTGAGCGCGTGGTGCTCGGTCGGCAGGTCGACGAGCGCCGCGAACGGCGAGGCATCGCCGGCGGAGTGGAAGATGGCGCGGCGGAACTGGAGTGCGAGCGACCGGCGCGTGAGCACGTTGGCCGCGGCCGCGAGGCCGAATCCGGCGAGCAACGTGCCGCGGCGCGCTGCGGCCGCGGCGCCGCGCGCGCGGGTGGTGAGCACGTGCAGCCGCGCCCACGGGTGGGCGAGGATTTCGGCCACCCCGGTCGCGCCCAGCAGGCGGTCGAGGGCCGCGCCGAGCACCTCGGACACCTCCTGCGGCGTCGGACGCCGCGACGAATACCGCTGCTCGTGCACGTAGTACCGGTGGGCGCGGTCGAGCGCGGCGACGGGGTCGCGCTGCGCGAGGCAGGCCATTCGCCAGGACCCGATCGACGAGCCGATGAGGTGCATCGGCCGGGCGCGCGGCGCCTGCAGCAGTTCGCCGAAGAGGTACCGGTCGAGCCCCGCGAGCACGAGCCACTTGGCGCCGCCGGACGCGCCGGGGACGATCTCGACGTCGTCGGCGCGGAGGCCGCGTTCGCGCACGAGGGCGAGCGCGTCGGGGCCGGCGCGCAGGGTGAGGGCGGAGGGCACGCGGTACAATCTGGGCCGGCCGGGGCGCGCGGGCGTAGCTCGCGCCGTGTCCCGGGCGCATCTTGCTCGGCGTACGGTCCCCGGTTCTTCCCGCCTCGCACGTCTTCCCACCAGCCCCCGCCCGCCATGCGCTCGCCGTCTGCGCGCCTCCTCTTCGTCGTCGGCGTGGTCGGACTGATCGCGTTCGAGCTCGCGCACGTGTGGTTCATCATGCCGCTGCCGGGGAGCCAGCGCACGCGGAGCCTGGAGGTCGCGTACCTGCTCTACCGGTGGCGGTGGCCGATCCGTGCGGTGTGTGCGGCGCTCATGCTCGCGGGGGTGCGTGGGGCGGGGGGGGCGCGCGGAGCGCGGCGCGCGCTCGTGCCGGTATCGCTCGTGCTGGCGGGGGTCGTCGCGTACGTGACGAACGTGACGATGTCGGCGGACCACATGTTCCGGCAGCCGACGGTGGTCGACATGGCGCCGGCGTCGCGCAACCACGTCGACGCGCGGCGGCTCGTCGTCGGGGTCGTAGTCGGCGGCGAGGCGCGCGCGTATCCGGTGCAGTTCATCGGATACCACCACCAGGTGCGCGACACGATCGCCGGGCGGGCGGTGCTGGTCAGCTACTGCACGGTCTGCCGCACGGGGCGCGTGTTCTCCCCCGTGGTCGGCGGGCACGGCGAGACGTTTCGCCTGGTCGGGATGGACCACTTCAACGCGATGTTCGAGGACCGCACGTCGGGCAGCTGGTGGCGCCAGGCGAACGGTGAGGCGATCGCGGGGCCGCGTACGGGCGCGCGGCTGGCCGAGGTGCCGAGCCAGCAGGTGACGCTGGCGACGTGGCTCGCGCTGCACCCGTCGAGTCTGGTGATGCAGGCCGATCCGGCGGCGCGCGGCGCGTACGCGTCGGGGTTTGGCTACGAGGACGGCACGAGTCGCAGCGCGCTGACGGGGACGGACACGACGTCGTGGCGTGACAAGGCGTGGGTGGTCGGACTCACGGTCGCGGGGGCGAGCAAGGCGTACGACTGGAACCGGCTGCGCCGCGAACGCGTGATCGAGGACACGTTAGGCGGGCGGCCCGTCGTGCTGGTGCTCGCGCGCGATGGGGCGAGCTTTGGGGCGTTCGAGCGGCCGGATGGGGGCACCCGGGTGGCGGTGCGGGGCGATTCGATCATCGCGGCGGGGCAGGCGTACGCGCTCAGTGGGGTGGGGGGGCGCGGCACGCTCGTGCCCGTGGCGGCGTCGCAGGAGTTCTGGCACAGCTGGCGCACGTTTCATCCGGCGACGCGCGTGTACTAGCGCGTGGGTGCAGACGTGCGGTGCAGGGCGTCGAGGGGCGGTGCGCACCGTGTCCGACGACGTCGTGATACCTTGGCCCCAACCCTGCGACGTATGTTCACGATGGCGCCCCATGCCCGTTGCCCGCGCGGCAACCGCGTCGCGCGCGTGGTTCGGATCACCACGCGTCTCGAGCTCGTCGCCGCCGCACGTCAGGCGCGGGCCGAGGCGCTGCGCGCGCGCGAGCGGGCCCGGTCGGTCATCGAACTGGCGCGCATCGAGGTCCTGACGGCGCAGGAGATCGTCGCGGACGCCCGGGAGCGCCCGGGAGCGCCCGGGAACGTAACGCTGTGCGCTGCGGCAGCCTCGGCACTCCGCGGCCAGACGTCGTCCGGCGGTATGCCCGAGCGCGGCATCCGCTACGGCGACGCCCTGCGCGTCTTCACCGAGCGCGTCACCACCCTCGTGGAGATGGCAGACGCGCAGGCGGACGACCGATTCGCCGCCCTACTCGCGGACGTGTGCGCGACCGTATCGCGCACCCAGTTGCCGAGCGAGACCGCCGCGAAACAGGTCCGCGACGCCGTGCATGCAGTGCCTGCGGACGCTCGCGCTCAGCCAAGGCAAACGGTGGTTACGTCGACGTACGCGCCGCAAGGTCCTGGACCGCGGCTTTCGCCGGGGGTGACGGCGACGGGGCAGCGCGCCACGCCCGGGGCATGGGCCGACGCAGTCAGGAGACGCGTGGCACGCGGTCGACGGCGCCCGCGCCGAGGGCGATCAGGAGCGCGAAGGCGGCGACGACGCTGAGGGCGAGGGGCAGGCTGCCGAGGAGTTGCGAGAGGCCGCCGATCACCGGGGGGCCGATCACGAACCCGGCGTAGCCGACCGTCGAGACGGCGGCGATGCCCGCGGGGCCGGCGCGGCGGCCGCTCGCGCTGAAGAGGATGGGGACGAGATTGGCGTAGCCGAAGCCGACCGCGGCGAAGCCGAGGACGGCGAGCGCGTACGGGGAGACGAGGGCAATGGTGAGCCCGAGGGCGGCGAGGAAGCCGCTCGCGCGAAGGGTGCGGGCGCGGCCTGCGGCCGCGATCACCGCGTCGCCGGAGAAGCGGCCGATCGTCATCGCGATCGAGAACGCCGCGTAGCCGAGGGCGGCGGCGTCGGGGGTGACGCGGGCGGTGCGTTCGAGGAGGAGGGCGCTCCAGTCGCTCATCGCGCCCTCGCCGAAGAGGCCGCAGAAGCCGAGGGCGCCGAGCGCGAGCAGGGTGCCATCGTGCGCGAGGGCGGCGAACGGCGACCCGTGCGCGGTCGGGGCGCGCGGTGCGCGTTGGGCCGGTGTCGCGGGGGCGTCGCGGAGGAGGTAGCGGCTCACCGCGAACGAGAGCGCGGCGGCGCCGACCGCGGTCACGGGGAGGGTGACGCGCGCCCCGAGTCCGGCGCGGAGCAGCAGCGCGGCGATGCCGGCGCCCAGGAAGCCGCCAAGGCTGAAGCAGCCGTGGAACGACGACATGCGCGGGCGTCCGTCGCGGGCCTCGAGGAGGGCGGCCTGGGCGTTCATCGGGACCTCGGTCCCGCCGCGGACGAAGCCGAAGAGGGCCGTGGACGCGACGAGGGTCGCGAGCGTCGGCGCGAACGGCGGCAGCGCGAGCGCGAGGCAGCCGAGCACCGAGGCGACGCGCGTGATCGGGCGGGTGCCGGTGCGGGTCGAGAGCGCGCCGGCGAGGGGCTGGGCGACGAAGGCGCCGCAGACGACGCCGGCGAGGGCCGTGGCGAAGGCCAGATCGGAGAGGTGCAGCCCGCGCTTGATGAGCGGGAGGTGCGCGACCCAGATGCCGAACGTGAGCCCGTCGAGGAGGAAAATCGTCGCGATCGCGGCGCGCGCGGCATCCCACTCGGCGAGGGCGCGCCGCGGCGCGTCGTACCACGCGGTAGGTCGGGCGTCGGTCGGGGCGAGCTCGGTCGAGCGTGCGGTCATTTCGCCTCTCTTGAACGGTCAAGTTGAGGCTACGTCGGGCGGCTTGATCGGTCAAGAGCCACAGCGTAGCGTGTGGTATGGATGAGGTCACAGGCCCGGCGCACGGAGCGACCGCGACCGCGGCGCTGCCGGTGTCGGCGCGGGCGACGCTCCGCGACGTCGCCCGCGCGGCGGGCGTGTCGCACACGACGGTCTCCAACGCGTTCGCCCGCCCCGATCAGCTTTCGGCCCCGCTGCGCGCGCACGTGCTCGCGACCGCACGCGCGCTCGGCTATGCGGGGCCGAGTCCGGCCGCGCGGTCGCTGCGAACGGGACGCCACGGGGCGCTCGGGCTCGTGTTCAGCGAGGACCTGCCGTACGCGTTCTCGGACCCGACCGCGACGCAGTTTCTGCAGGGGGTGGCCGAGGCGTGCCGCGAGCGCGCAGCCAACCTGCTGCTGATCGCGACGCGGACGGGCGAGCGCGCCGGCGACGGCGGCGACGACTCGACGCTCGGCGGATCGCCGGCGCTCCGCGACGCCGCGGTCGACGGCGTGATCGTCTACTCGCTCGCGAGCGACAGCGCGATGCTCGATCCGATCGCGGCGCGGCGGCTGCCGCTCGTCGTCGTCGACCAACCGCGGCTTCCGGGCGTCGCCTTCGTCGGCATCGACGACGAGGGGGCGGCGCGCGCGATCGCCGAACACCTGCTCGGGCTCGGGCACCGCCGATTCGTGATTCTCTCGCTCAAGCTCTGCCCGGATGGGCGCGAGGGGATCGCGGATGCGCGGCGGACGGCGGGGGCGACGTACGAGGTCGCGGCGGCGCGACTCGCGGGGTACCGCGGCGCACTCGCCGCGGCGGGGGTGGACCCGGCGACGGTGCCGGTGGTCGAGTGCGCGCGGAACGACGAGCGGCGCGCGCGCGAGCTGCTCGCGCCGCTGCTCGCGACGGCGCGGCCGACCACGCGGCCGACGGCGGTGCTCGCGATGAGCGACCGTCTCGCGCTGGGCGCGGTGTCTGCGGCGCGGGCGGCCGGACTCGCGATTCCGGGCGACGTGTCGGTCGTCGGGTTCGACGACGTCGCGGTCGACGGGGCGGGCGAAGCGCTGCCGCTCACGACGGTGCGCCAGCCGCACGCGGGGAAGGGGCGCGCGGCCGTCGAGCGGTTGGGCGCCGCGACGACGGGCGGGGCGCGCGTGCTCGCGACGGAGCTCGTCGTGCGGGCGTCGTCGGGACCGGCGCCCACCGCCGGGCGTTAGGCGCGCGTCACGGCGCGGGCGGAAGACGGTAGATCGTGACCGTCGTGTCGCCGAGGGCGAGGTGGTCGTCGCCGGGCGGCAGCGGGTGTGTGCGCGCATGCTCCGCCGCGAGGACGCGGGCGAAACCCGTGGCGTGCCAGCTGTCGATCACGCGGTCGAGCATGCGCGACTCGTACGGCGGGTCGACGAAGGCGACGTCGTACGCGTCGGCGGCGAGCGCGGCGGCAAAGGGGAGCGCGTCGCGCTTGAAGATCCGCGTGCGGTCGCGCAGGCGGAGCGCGGCGACGTTGGCGCGGAGCGCGTGCAGGCTCGCGGGGCGGAACTCGACGAAGTCGGCGCGCGCGGCGCCGCGCGAGAGGGCCTCGAGCGCCAGCGCGCCGGTGCCGGCGAAGAGGTCGAGCACGCGCGCGCCCGGAAGGTCCGGCGCGAGCCGGTCGAGGAGCGCGGCGCGCACGTGCTCCGCGGTCGGGCGGACGCGAAAGTCGTTGGGCGACGTGAGGTCGCGGCCGGCGAACTTGCCGGCGACAATTCTCATCGCGGCGGGGATGATCGGTGCACGCCGACGCTGGATGCACGAGCGCGGCCAGCGGTAGGATTGGGCATGGCGGTGCACATCGGGACGTCGGGGTGGAGCTACACGCACTGGACCGGGGTGCTGTACCCGGAGGGGATCCTGCCGCGCGAGCGGTTGGGGTACTACGTGGCGCGTTTCGCGACAACGGAGCTCAACAGCAGCTACTACCGGTGGCCGCGCGACGCGGCCTTCGCGCGGTGGGCGAAGCGGCTTCCGCCGGGGTTCGTGATGAGCGTGAAGGCGCCGGGGCTGCTGACGCATGTGCGACGGCTGTACGCGCCCGAGCGGTGGACCGACCGCCTCGCGCGCGGGCTGGAGCGGCTGGGGGAGCGACGCGGCGTCCTGCTCGTCCAGCTGTCGCCCGAGTTCCCCGTCGACGAGGCGCGGCTCGCGTACTTCCTCGGACGGCTGCCGGCGGGGCTGCCGGTCGCGGTCGAGATGCGGCACCCGAGCTGGCACTGCGAGCGCGTGTGGGCGCTGCTCCGGGAGCACGGCGCGTCGTACTGCGTGATGAGTGGCGCGGGGCTGCCGTGCGTGCTGCGGGCGACGGCGCGCGTCGTGTACGTCCGGCTGCACGGGCCCGATCCGCATGACCTGTATGCGGGGTCGTACTCCGAGGCCGATCTGCGGTGGTGGGCGGCGCGCCTACGCGAGTGGGCGGACAAGGGGCACGAGGTGTTCGCCTACTTCAACAACGACGGTGAAGGGCACGCGGTGCGGAATGCCGCGCGGTTGCGGGCGTTGGTCGGCCAGTGACGCGCTCGCGTCGTTAGGCAGGAGGGTTCCGCAGGGGCAGGACCGGATGACGTGCGACCACCGAGCGGTGCATGGGACCGCTCAGTCCGTCGCTCAACACAGGTGGCCCCCGCTTCCGCGGGGGTGACGGTGCGAGGGTCGTGCGGGACGCGATCCTGGCCTCGGCGCCGCCGCGGTCGCGGCCGTCGACGAACGTGCGGCGCGTGCCTTCGGGCGGGGTCAGTGCGAGAATCGGGTGCGGAACGTGGCGCCGTACGTGGTCGCGGTGCCGTCGTAGTTGGAGACGAGGTCCATCGGCGTGCCCCACACGTCCCACGACCAGGGGAGGTAGCCGCTGCCCTGGTGCGCGTCCATCCAGTCCATAAGCGAGCCGACGAACGCGCTGCCGCCGTCGTCCTCGCCGATCTCACTGAGGAGGAGCGGAGCCTGAGCGGCGACGGGCGCCGCGGTCGCGTCCCAGCACGAGCGCACGTTGCACCCGCTGAAGCTGTAGACGTGCCAGGCAGCGACGAGGTTGTTGCGCGGATCGGTCGGGCGCGCGGCGAGCCAGCCGGAGAGGCTGGCCGCGTACTCGACGCCGCCGAGGAGGAGGACGTTGGTCGCGCCGGCGCCGCGCACGGCGGTGACGAGTTCCTGCATGCCGGCGGCCGTGTACGACACGCCCGCGCAGGTGCCGCCGTCGCGCCAACAGCGCCAGGCCTCGGGCGTGTCACGGTTGCTGTCGGGCCACGGCTCGTTGAAGAGGTCGAAGATGACGGCGTCGTTCGTGCCGAACCGTTGGGCGACCTGACGCCAGAACTCGGGCGTGCGGTCGCGGTTCGGCATCGGCGCCTGTCCGGTCTTGGAGGTCGTGCCGGGCCCGGTCCAGTGCAGATCGAGGATCGCGACGAGGCCGGCGCGGTTGAGGCGCGCGACGTAGTCGGCGATCGCCTGCTGGTAGGTGGCCCCCGAGTACTGCGGTTTCACGCCGTCGAGGGCGAGCCAGCAGCTCTCGTTGAGCGGGACGCGCACGGCGTTGGTGTTCCACGCCGCGATCGCGGCGACGGACGCGGAGTCCGAAGGCCCGTCGAAGATGCCGTAGCCCTGGATGCACGCGTACTCGGTGCCCGAGCGGTTGACGCCGTGCAGCCGCACCGTGCGCCCCGCGGTGTCGACGAGCGTGTTGCCCTGCACGTGGAGCGCGGGGGCGGGACCGCGGGTGCCGGTGGCCGAACTCGGGGGCGGCGTGACCGGCGTCGTTCCGACGGGCGCGGTGGCGCCGCTTCCTCCGCCGCAGGCGGCGGTGACGAGCGCGACGGCGATGGCGGCCGTGGTACGGTGAAAACGGCGAGCGCCGGCGGCGAGGGCGCAGGCGATGCGGCGGGCGGGCGGGGTCGGTGTGCGGTGCTGCATTCCGTTCGTAAGTTCTCTGGATCCAGACGTTCCGACTCCCAACGATAGCACCCGGACCGACCCGTCAATGCAACGCCGAGAGTTCCTTTCGACCAGCCTCGCCGGGGCCGCGCTGAGCGCCGCTGGCGTGAGTGTCGTCGACGCCGCGCCGAGCGCGGCGCTGACCCGCGCGGCGATGACCGCCGGCGCGCCGGCCACGCGCGAGGTCTACGAGCTGCGTACGGACGAGCTGCGCAACGACCTCGACGTCGGCCGGTCGCAGGAGTTCTTCGGGCAGCAGCTGGTGCCCGCCCTGCGGCGCGCCGGGGCGAGCGCGGTCGGCGCCTTCACGCCGGACTCGGGGCTGCCGCAGCCGTCGCTCGTGCTGCTCGTCGCGTACCCGTCGCTCGCCGCGGTCGACGCGGCGTCGGAGCGGCTCGCCGGCGACGCGATGCTGCGGGCGGCGATGGACGCGTGGGAGCGTCCCGCGGCGGGCGCGGCGGGCGCATCCCACGGCGTGGGACTGCCGTACGTCCGATACGAGGTGTCGCTCTACCGGGCGTTCCCGGGGCACGCGGCGCTCGAGCTTCCGGCCGCGGCCGCGGGGCGCGCGCCGCGCCTGTTCGAGCTGCGCACGTACGAGGCGCCTTCGGACGAGGGGCTGCGCGCCAAGGTGGCGATGTTCGACGAGGCCGAGATCCGGATCTTCCGCGATTCGGGATTCGCGCCGGTGATGTTCGGGACGGCGATCGCGGGCGCGCGACTGCCGCACCTGACCTACCTGGTCGGGTTCGACGACATGGCCGCGCGCGGGGCGGCGTGGGGGCGGTTCGGATCGAATCCGGAGTGGCAGCGGATCCGGGTGCGGCCAGGGTGGACCGACCCCGAGACGGTGTCGGTCATCCACTCGGCGTTCCTGCGGCCGACGGCGTTCTCGGACGTGCGGTAGAACGCTCGGCGATCCGTCTAACCGGTCACCCGGCCGCCGCCGCTGCCCCGAGGTCGTGCTCGGTGACCGCATCGAGCGGAACCTGCTTCATCCCCGCCTCGAGGCGGCCGTTCCCGAGGCCGAGCGACTTCCCGAGCTGCTTGGTCTCGTCGACGACCTTGCGAAGTCCGGCGATCAGTTTGGCCGTGGCTTCGGCGGCGAGCGCGGACGTCGAGATGAGCGCCGTCGCCGTCGTGAGAATGACGACGATCTCCTGCGGACCGATCATCCGTTGTTCGTCGGCGGTGACGTCGGCGGACTCGACGCCGGCGATGGCGGCGAGCTTCTGCTGGAAGGCGGCGGTGACGGCGGCGGGATCGGCGCCTTCGGGAAGCGTGAAGTGCATGGCGAGATCAGGCATCGTGCGCGGGGTTGGTGGGGGTGGGGCGCCCGAGTTCGACGAGGTAGAAGGACGCCCAGTAGATGGGGTGCTGCGGGTACTCGGGGTGGGACAGATAGTCGCACAACGCGGTCTGCAGCGCGACGTCGGGTGACGCGCCGCCGGCCAGCGCCGCGTGGAAGCCCGGCATGATCCGGCTCGAGGCGCGGGACTTGACCGGCCAGAGCGCGCCTAACAGGCAGCGCACGCCCGATCCGAACAGCGCGGCCTGAATGCCGAGCACGTCGTCGCCGGGCAGCTCGCTGAGACCGCGGCCGGCGATGGCGCGCTGTCCGGAGTTGCAGACTGCGAAGACGACGACTTCGGCCCGTAGTCCGAGCGCGGCGAGCGAGATGCCGTCCAGCGTGCCATCGTGCAGGTAGACGCGCGCCGCGAGCGGGTCGTTCACGATCGTCGGCGAGAGGACGGACAGGCCGTGCGTGGCGAGGTGCGCGACCGAATACGTGGGGAGATCGGGAGCGAGCGCCTGGAGTCGCGCGCGCGACACGTCTTCACCCGTCAGCAGGGTCACCGCGCGCCCGCGGGCGGTGTACGCGGCGGCGACGTCGCGTGCCTCGGGCTCGGCGTCGGCGAGCGCGCCCGGCGCGTCGAGCCCGACGAACGTTCCGCAGCCGACGCTCAGCACGGGTCCGTCGGTCGGGCCGGGCCAGGGGAGGAGGAGGCTGCCGAGGTTGGGCGCGTAGCGCACCGAGAACGTTCGGATGAGCGGGGCGTCGTCCCACTGGGCGGCGTGGAACGGGAACAGGTGCAGCGCGCGGTGCGGCGACACGATGAGGCGCCGCTTGCCGCGCATGCGCGCGCGGCAGGCCTCCGGGATGATCTGCGCACCGAACGCGCGGAAGAACCCCGCCGCGCTGATGTTGACCGACTGCGCGGCGAGCGACGCGGTGTAGTCGTTCAGCTGCTCGACGGCTGCGTCGTCCACGGCCACGCGGTCGACGGCGATGCCATCCGTGTCGATCGCGGCGACGACGAGCAGGGTCGGGAGCACCCAGAAGTACGCGAGGACGACCTCGTCGGCATCGAGCGCACGCTGGATGGCGGCGAGCGTCGGTGGTGGCGACGGGGAGGGCAGCGTTCGCGTGACGGTCTGCAGCGACCAGCGCCGCTCGCGGCGCGTCGGGTCGGGGTCGCCGTCTATGTCGCGGAGCGTCTGCAGCGCGGCCGCGTCGGGCGGGGGACCCCGGCGGAGTACCGCACGCGCCTTCGCCGCGTCCATGATGCCTAACATGGTGTCCCACGCGCCGAGCCGGCGCGCGATGCCGACGCCGTACTCGTACGCCCACGCGGTCGACGCGAGGAAGGCGCTCTGCTGGTATGGATCGCTCACGCGCGCGCGCAGGGCCTCGACGAGCGCGACCGCGTCGACGCACGCGGCGAGGGCGGCCGGCGGGTCCGTGGCGATCAACCCCATCATGCGCGTCCACAGCGCGTCGAGGTAGATCTGCCGCTCGTTGCTGCTGGCGAACGATTCGGGGAGTGGCGGACGGCCCAGCAACACGAGGGCGATGACCTCGTCGACCGCGGCCGTGCATGCGGCGGCATCACCCTGCCGCATGTGGACGCCCGCGGTGAGCAGTCGACAGCGCGCGCGCTGCATTACCGGCATCCCGTCGGCCGCGGCTTCGAGCGCCGCAGCGCCGACCGCGAGATCGTCGCAGGGCGTGCCCGTCTCGCGCTCCCAGCACGTCATCAGCAGGGCCAACACCTTCGCGTCGTATGCCAGCACGGTCCGCTGCCACTCCCGTGTCTGCGCCAACGCGGCGTCGAAGGCGGTGGGCGCGGGCTGCAGGCCGTAGGGCACGAGGGCCGCGTCCTGCGCGGCGATCTGCGTCGCCTGACGGTCGGTCACCTGGTCGGCGAAGGCGCTCACGTCTGCCGCCAACGCCTCCGCGCGCGCCCTCGCGGCGGCATCGCGTCGCGGGTCGAACATGCGGGCCTGCGCGATCGCCATCCACGTCGAGACCGCCGCGCTGCAGAGCTGGAAGAACGCGGTGCCGCCCGCGCGTGCGCCGGCCGCGGCGAAGAGTCCCGCGGCCATCGCGTCGATGCCGGCCGTCTCGGGGTCGGGGACGCGTGCGTCGCCCATCGCGGCGGTCGCATCGGCGGCCGTGTGCCCGGCCTCGAAATAGTCGCCGGATGCGCCGTTCTGCCGCGCGAGGGCGGCCAACCGCACGGCGCGATCGAGCGCGTCGGCGGAGCCATCGACCACCGCACCGAGCGCCTGCGCGGCGTCGGCGTCGAGATCGGCGGCGACGCGCGCGCGGGCCGCATCCGCTTCGGCGCGACACGCCGTGGCGCGCGCGGGATCGCCGGCCGCCGTGAAGGCGTCCGCCGCGCGGGCATACCATCCGAGCGCGTCGGCGTGCTGGCCGAGGAACGTGCTGCCCTGCGCGAGGGTGAGCGAGACGTGGCCGCGCGAGTCGTCGAGGTTGGCGCGGTAGCGGTCGTCGGCCGGAAAGTGCGTCGCGAGCGCGTCGTACTCGCCCAGTACCGCTTCGAGGGCGGCGAGGCGTTCGGCGGTGACGAGCCCCATGCCGCACGCCGCGGCGACCGGCGCGGACCGGGTTCCGAGGTCCAGCAGGGCCTGGCGAGCGGCTTCGACCTCGGGTGCGGCCGTGGACACGACGACGTCCGGCCGTGCCGTCAGGAGCGCCGCGGTCGCGTCGGCCGCGCGCTGGTCGAGGCTCAGCTCGCGCATCTGCCGCGATCGGACGAGGAGCAGGGCACGGTAGGTCGCGCGCGCCGCCGCGGGCGTGGCGATCGCGTCGGGGTCGTTGGCCCACGGCGGGTCTGCCGGCGCGTCGAACCAGCCCTCCACGCGACGGATGCTCGCGAGCAGTTCGGTTCGTTGGTCGTTCCGCCGCAGGGCGGCGTCGAACGGCTCCCAGTCGATCACGCGGCGATCATAACGCGTGGAGCACGGCCCGCCAGAGCGGCGCCGCGAGTATCCTTGGGCGGACGGGGGCCGCACGGCGCGGCCGCCGCTGCGACGCGTCCACGGCGGGCGCGCCACTCGAGAGAGCCCCCGACGTTCGAGCGATGTCCGACGTACTGCCGCGCGCCGAGCACCCTGGCGAGTTCGATCCGACCGCGAAGCAGGCGGTCTATGACGCGATCGCCGCGCGCCGCGACATCCGGAACTTCCGCCCCGATCCGGTGCCCGACGCCATCGTGCGGCGGCTGCTGGAGGCAGCGCACCAGGCGGGATCGGTCGGACTGATGCAGCCGTGGGACTTCATCCTGCTACGGTCGCCGGAGCGGAAGGCGGAGGTCTACGAGCTGTTCCGGCGCGCGACGGCGCGGGCGGCGCTGCGCTACGACGGCGACCGGCGTGACGCGTACGTGTCGCTCAAGCTGCAGGGGATCCTCGATGCGCCGCTCTGCATCTGCGTCACCTGCGATACGGCCCGCGGCGGCCCGCACGTCCTCGGCCGCGACACGATTCCCGAGATGGACCGCTACAGCACGTGCCTCGCGGTGCAGAACCTCTGGCTCGCGGCGCGCGCCGAGGGGGTCGGGGTGGGGTGGGTGAGCATCGTCGACAACGACGAGCTCGCGGCGGCGCTCCAGCTGCCGGCGCAGGTGGTGCCGGTCGCGTTTCTGTGCGTTGGCTACCCCGTGGCGTTCCCCGACGCACCGATGCTCGCGTCGAGTGGGTGGCGCGCGCGACTGCCGCTCGACGCGCTCGTGCATGAAGAGCGGTGGTCCGGGGATCGCGCGGAGGCTGCCCCGCGTGTGGAGCACGCCGGCCCGGCAGCCACGCCGTCAGCTGCAGTCACGACCGGCGTGGTAACGGAGCCGGACGCGGAACGCGCGGTCGCCGCGCTCATCTCGGCGGTCGCGGATGCCGATCGCGGCGACGTGCGCGCGGCCCGCGTGCGGCGTCGGCTCGACACGCTGGCGATCCCGCGGGGCAGCCTGGGGCGGGTGGAGGCGCTCGCGGTGTGGCTGGCGTGCGCGCAGGGGCGTGACGTGCCGAGCGCGCGGCGGACGCAGCTGGTCGTGTTCGCGGGCGACCACGGCGTCACCGCGGAAGGGGTGAGCGCGTATCGCGCCGAGGTGACTCGACGGTTGTGCTACAACATGCTGGCGGGCGGGGCGGCGATCAACGCGCTGCTCCGGCCGACGGGAACGGCGCTCGCGGTGGTCGACGTCGGCGTGGCGCACGGGTTCGACCCGTCGGCGGGAATCGAGCACGCGAAGGTCGCGCGCGGCACGGGGAACATCGCGGCCGGGCCGGCGATGACGCGCACCGACGCGCTGGCGAGCGTGTTGGCCGGGGCCACGGCCGTGGAGCGGCGGCTGCCGCTCGACGTGCTCGCGTTAGGCGAGGTCGGGATCGGCAACACCACGGCGGCGGCGGCGCTGCTCGCGCTGCTGACGGGTGCGACCGGCGACGAGGTGGCTGGCGCGGGGACCGGGGTCGGGCCGCGGGCGCAGCGGCGCAAGGCGGCGGTGATCGACGCCGTCGTCCGGCGCGCGCGCGGCACCTGCCTGACGGCGACGGGTCTGATCGACCCCGTCGCCGCGCTCGCCGAGGCCGGCGGGTTCGAGATCGGGGCGCTCGCGGGCGCGATGCTCGCCGCGGCGGCGCGACGCGTGCCCGTGGTGCTCGACGGGTTCATCACGGGCGTGGCGGCGCTCGTCGCGGTCGCGCTCGCGCCGGCGGTCGGCGACTATCTGATTCCGTCGCACCGGTCGGCGGAGCGGGCGCACGGGCGCGTGCTCGAGGCGCTCGGGCGGACGCCGCTGTTGGAGCTGGAGTTGCGGCTCGGGGAGGGGTCGGGGGCGGCGCTCGCATTGCCGCTCGTCGAGGCGGCGTGCGCGCTGTTGCGCGACGTGCGGACGTTCGAGGAGGCGGGGATCGAGCCTCCGCTTGACGGGCGGCAGGTGGAGTGAGCGGGGGAACGGCGCCGCTCTAGGCGATCGACGCGCGGCGCGACATCTTCGGGGGCACTGCCCGGCGTAGCGCCCGCGCCACCTCCCGACATCCTTCCGCGTGTTCCTCCCCGTTCGCCGTCCGGTCGTCCTCGCGGTCGCCGCGCTGTTTGGCGCGGCGACCGCGTGCGACCGCTCCCGCCAGCCTCCGGCCGCATCGAGTGCGACGCCGGCGGCAACGCCTGCCGTGCCCGCCGCGCCGGTGCGGCCCGCGCCGCCCCCACCGAAGCCGATCGCCGACATGCACCTGGAGGTCGACACGCATGCGCGACGCGTGGTGGTCTTCCACGGCGATTCGGAGACGGCGGTGTACCCGGTCGCGGTCGGGTCGCCCGAGTGGCCGACGCGGCACGGGTCGTGGAAGGTCGTGCAGGTGATCTGGAATCCGGAGTGGCGGCCGCCCGACGAGTCATGGGCCGCGGAGCTGAAGCGGCGTGGCCCGGGCGATCCGGACAACCCGCTCGGACACGTGCAGATCGTCTACGACCCACCGCGGACGATTCACGGCACCAATCACCCTGCGTCGATCGGCAAGGCCGTCTCGCACGGCTCCATCCGGATGGGCGACGCGAACATCACGCGGCTCGCGCTCGACATCATGGCGCGCACGGGCGTGGTGCGCGACTCGGCGTGGGTCGCGCGGGTCAGGGCCAACCGGCACGAGAAGCAGATCATCGACCTGCCGCGCGTCGTGCCGATTCGCGTGCACTGACGTACACTGCGCGGCATGCTCAACCTCTCGATGCTCGTCGAGCAGCACGCGCGCCTGCACCCGGAACGCGAGGCGATCGTCTGCGGCGCCACGCGCATGACGTATGGCGCGCTGGATGCGGCCGCGTGCCAGGTGGCGGGAGCGCTGCGTGCGCTCGGCGTGCGCCCGGGGGACCACGTCGCGCTGTCGTGCCCCAACACGCCGCACTTCCCCGTCGCGTACTTCGGCATCCTCAAGGCTGGGGCGGCGGTGGTGCCGCTCAACGTGCTGCTCAAGGGGCGCGAGATCGCCTACCACCTGCGCGACGCCGACGCGGTGGCGTATCTCTGCCACGAGGGGACCGCGGAGTTGCCGATGGCGCGCATGGGCCACGACGGGTTCCGCGAAGCGGCCGCGGACGAGGGCGCGCGGTGCCGGCACTTCGTCGTGATGACCAACGATGCGGCCGCGCCGTCGCCGGTCCCGGGCGTGCCGACGCTCGCCTGGCTGGTGCACGGCCAGCCCGCGGCGTGCGCATCGACGCTTCGCGCGCCCGACGACACGGCGGTGATCCTCTACACGTCGGGAACGACGGGGCAGCCGAAGGGCGCGGAGCTGACGCACGCGAACATGCTGCTCAACGCGATGGCCGCGCGCGACCTGACGCTCGACACGCTCGGCGTCGCGCCGTCGACGTCGCTCGGCGTGCTGCCGCTGTTCCACTCGTTCGGGCAGACGTCGGTGATGAACGCGAGCTTGTACCACGGCGGGCGCGTCGTGCTCGTGCCGCGGTTCGAGCCCGGGGCGGTGCTCGACACGATGGTGCGCGAGCGGGTGAACGCGTTTGCCGGCGTGCCGACGATGTACTGGGCGCTGCTGCGGCACGTCGAGGCGCACGACGTCGACACCGCGCCGATCGCGGAACACCTGCGCGCCTGCCTGTCCGGCGGCGCGCCGATCCCGGTCGAGATCCTGCACGCCTTCGACCGGCGCTTCGGCGTGCAGATCCTCGAGGGGTACGGGCTGTCGGAGACGTCGCCGGTCGCGACGTTCAACCAGTCGGGCCGACCGCGCAAGCCGGGGTCGATCGGACTGCCGATCTGGGGGTGCGAGGTGCGCGTCGTCGACGCCGACGACCGCGACGTCCCACCCGAGACGCTCGGCGAGATCGTCATCCGGGGACACAACGTGATGAAGGGCTACTACAAGCGGCCCGAGGCGACGGCGGAGGCGATGCGGGGCGGCTGGTTCCACACGGGCGACGTCGCGCGCATGGATGCCGATGGGTACCTCTACATCGCCGACCGGGTGAAGGACATGATCATCCGCGGCGGGCTGAACGTGTATCCGCGCGAGGTGGAAGAGGTGCTCCACACGCACCCGGCGGTGTCGATCGCGTCGGTGATCGGTGTGCCGCACCCGGAGCACGGCGAGGAGGTGATGGCGTTCGTGGTGCGGAAGCCCGACGCCGACGTGACCGAGGCGGCGCTCGTTGCGTGGGCGCGCGAGACGATGGCGGCGTACAAGTACCCGCGCACGATCACCTTCGTCGACGCGCTGCCGATGACGGCGACGGGCAAGGTGCTCAAGCGCGAGCTGCGGAGGCGGATCGCGGCGGATGCGGCGGTCGGCGCCGGCGCCGGCGCGGTCGACGCCTCCGCCGTCGGCGTCTCCACTGTCGGCGCCTAACGCCCGCCCTACCTTCGAACAGGAGCATGCCGTGGCCAGGGTGAAGATCGGGATCGTCGGTGCGCGCTTTCAGGCGGACTGCATCGCCGCGTCGGTCGCCGCGATGCCGGACGAGGCGGAGGTCGTCGCGGTCGCGTCGCCGACGCCGGGCAACGCGGAGGCGTTCGCGCGGCGGCACGGCATCCCCACGTTCCACACCGACTACCGCGCGATGCTCGCCGATCCGGCGGTCGAGCTGGTCGCGATCACTGCGCCCAACGACCTGCACGCGCGGATGACGATCGACGCCGCGCGCGCGGGCAAGCACGTCGTCTGCGAGAAGCCGCTCTGCGTCACGCTCGAGGAGGCGGACGCGATGATCGACGCGTGCGCGCGCGCGGGCGTGCTGCTCCTCTACGCGGAGGAGCTCTTCTTCGCGCCGAAGTACGTGAAGGCGAAGCAGATGGCGGACGAGGGCGCGTTCGGCCGCGTGCACCTCGTCAAGCAGGGAGAGAAGCACTCGGGCCCGCACGCGGACTGGTTCTGGGACGTGAACCGGTCGGGCGGCGGCGCGCTCATGGACCTCGGCTGCCACGGGATCGCGTTCTGCTGGTGGTTCCTCGGCAAGCCTAACGTCAAGAGCGTCTACGCGCAGCTCTCCACGCAGGTGCACGGCGTGCGCACGGCGGGCGACGACGAGGCGCTGTGTGTGATCGAGTTCGAGGGCGGGGCGGTCGGCGTCGTCGAGAACAGCTGGACCAAGCCGGGCGGGATGGACGACACGATCGAGGTGTTCGGCGACAAGGGGCAGACCTACGCCGACCTGCTGATGGGCAACGCGCTCGCCACGTACAGCGACGTCGGGTTCGGGTACGCGGTCGAGAAGGCGTCGACGACGCGCGGGTGGAGCTACCCCGTGTTCGAGGAGCACTGGAACTACGGCTTCCCACAGGAGATGCGGCACTTCGCGCGATGCGTGCGCGGCAGGGAGACGCCGATCTCGGACGGCGAGACGGGGCGCGTCGTGCAGGAAGTTCTGTACGCGGCGTACGCATCGGCCGGGCTCGGGCGGAAGGTCGCACTGCCGTTCCGGCCGCGCGGGGTCGAACGGCCGATCGACCTGTGGAAGCGGCCGGAGCTGGCCGCGGCGGCGGTCTGACCGGCGCGGCCGGTCATCATGCGCGAGACGTCGGTCCGCATCCTGCCCTCGCCGGAGGCGATCGGAGAGGCGCTCGCGGCGCATCTGCTGGACCGCATCGCCGCGGCACGCCTAACGAGCCGCCCGTTCCTGCTCGGCTCTCCGACGGGACGCACGCCGCGCCCGATCTACGGCGCGGTCGCGCGGCGACTCGCGGCGGCGCCGCAGGACCTGGGGCACGTCGCGCTGGTGATGATGGACGAGTACCTGGTCCCGGACGACCGCGACGGCGACGGTGGCGCGCTGGTCCACGCACCTGCCGACCGCCCGTGGTCGTGCCAGCACTTCGCGCGCGCGGAGATCGTGGAGCCGTGGAACGCGGCGCTCACGCCGGCGCACCGGCTGCGGGCGGAATCGGTCTGGTTCCCCGACCCGCGCGATCCGGCGGCCTACGACGCGCGGATCGCCGACGCAGGCGGGATCGACCTGTTTCTGCTCGCCTCGGGGGCGAGCGACGGGCATGTCGCGTTCAACCCGCCGGGGAGCGCGCGGGAGAGTCGCACGCGCGTGATCGCGCTGTCCGACGAGACGCGGCGGGACAACCTGCAGACGTTTCCCGCCTTCGGCACGCTGGCCGCGGTGCCGCATCACGGGGTGAGCGTCGGGATCGCGACCATTGCCGCGGCGCGCGAGGCGGTGATGGTGGCGTGGGGGGCGGGAAAGCGCCTAACGGTGGAGCGGATGCGCGCGGCGCGCGGGTACGAGGCGGGGTGGCCGGCGACGGTGATCCACGAGTGCGCGGGGGGTGAGATCGTGTGCGATGCGGCTGCGGCAGGCACGGTGGTCTGAAATGCGC
>DASWUT010000796.1:0-1909 GCA_036401455.1 Gemmatirosa sp.
GATCCACCGGCGCGGGCCGTGGCGCGGCTTCGACGACGTGGAGTACGCCACCCTCGAGTGGGTCGCGTGGTTCAATCAGCAGCGGCTGCTCGAGCCGCTCGGCTACCTTCCGCCGGCCGAGTTCGAGGAGCAGTTCTACCGTGCCCAGGCGGCTCAACCCGCGCTGGTCGCACTCAACTAACCGAGCCTCCTCCAAACCCGGCGCGATTCAGTACGTCCCGTGCGGGCCTAACGTACGGCGCCCGGCGCCGGGCGCCACGGCCGCTTCACCGTAACTGTGGGGGCTACGCCTACACGCGCGGGGCATAGGGAAGCGGCATCGACACAGATGTCGCGTGTTGCATCCGCAACTCTGATAAACGACGTGATACGATCAGATAAGAGCCGTCTATTCGACATCACATCGGTTTTCTTCCGAAATAAGCTTCATCGAACCGGGGCGACCACAACCGCCGCGGTTTCACCCGCGCGTTCCTGGCGTGCTGAGGAACCAGAGAGGGTCAGGATCGTATCGATCCATCGCGACTCCGGCGTGCGCGCGATATGCACGAGGACGCTCTCACGCTCGACGAACTGTAGGCCTACCTCGACAAGCAGCCGCACCGCCTCACTGAAGCCGGCGCGCGGGGCGGACTGAGCGAGGGCCCTCGCGACGTTGTCGATCCGCTCGCGCTCCGTCGCGTTGAGGGCGACGCTGTGCCGCGCCCGCACGAGTTCGCGCTTCGGGTTCGGCTTGCGACCACCTTTGTTCTTCCCCGCCCTTTCCGACGTAGGCGCGACTGTGGTCGAACGGGTCAGCGGCGGGGTCGCGGCGTCGGCGGACGGGATGCGCTTGCGGATGGGAGCCGCGCCGAACATTGGGTCATCGTCCACACCCGCGAAGCGGCGGGCAGCGACGGCGTTCGCCTCGGCGCGGGCGTCGTGCGCGGTCTTTGTCGTGGCGGTCATGGGTGGGCTCAGACAGTGGCAGGGAAGGAAGCGTCCACCGGGGCGACCGGCAGACCGATACGCTCGGCGAGCTCACCCGCGATGGCGAGGTAGTCCTGGGCAGTCGCGGACGACCGGGCGTGCGCGAGGACTGGGATGCCCCGGGCGAAGGCCGAAGGGGGTGCGCCGGTCGCGCGCACAGGACGCGTCACGAGGGCGCCGAAGCGCTGACGGAGCTGCGTCTCGAGCGCTCGGCTGTCGCGCGTACGGCCTACGACGGGAACCTTCGTGGGGATGATCGCGAGCACCTCGAGCGGGTGGCCGAAGCGCTTCGCGACCAACCGCGCGCGCTTGACCGTCTCGAGCGCCCCGTCGACGCTCTCGTCGACGAGCTGCGACGGAACAATCAGATGAGAGGCCGCGATGTACGCGTTCGCGGTCATCGTTCCAGGGTGTGCCGACAGATCAATCAGGACCACGTCGAAGTCATCCGCGACCTCGGCGAGCATTTCACGAAGCAGCATCTCGGCGCCGTGCACCTCGACTAACGCCCGGTCGAGCCCGCCTACGCGCGGTTCGGCCGCGAGCACCCGAACGCCGAGCACGCTCGAAGGAACAAACGCCTCGCGCATTCGGGTCGGCTCGTCGGACGCCTTCCGCGCAAATACCGCGTAGGTGGACAGCTCGCGGTCGACAGCGGTTTTGGCGATGCCGAGGCCCTGCGTCGCGTGCTGCTGGGAGTCGCCGTCGACGACACCGACGCGCGCGCCACGCTCGGCGAACGCAGCCGCGAGTTCGATCACAGTTCGTGTCTTGGCGTCGCCGCCTTTTCCGGTGCTGACCGTGATGACGTGCATGCAGAATGCTCGACTCGGAGGAGTGCCGGACCGGAAGGCACCGGCAGAAGGAGCATAGTGGAAGATGGCCGCTGCTGACGACCGACGGCATCGGTTCGGGGTTTCATCTTACCGCTTTCTTCCGA
>DASWUT010000797.1:0-1977 GCA_036401455.1 Gemmatirosa sp.
TGCCGTGTTTCACCCTGCATCCGCCCGCTCATGGCCACCGCACTCGCCCCGCAGGTTGGCGCCTACCTCGGTGGCGATGACGTCGTCGGCCCGATCGCGACGGACTACGACCTCGTCGACGCGGTGCAGGCGGGACTCCCCACGGCCGCGGTCGACGACCTGCTCGCGCGTGGGCTGCTCGTCGCCGACGAGGTCGACCGGCTCGTGCTGCCGCGCCGCACGCTGTCGCACCGGCGCGCGCGCGGCGAGCGGCTGACGCTGGACGAGTCCGACCGGTTGGCGCGCGTCGCGCGGGTGCTCGCCGTGGCCGCGGAGAGCTTCGGGAACGCGGGCAAAGCGGCGCGCTGGTTGCGGCGCCCGAGCCGCGGCCTTCGCGGCGAGGTGCCGCTCGCGCTCGTCGTCTCCTCGGACGGCGCGCGGCTCGTCGAGGACGAGCTCACGCGCATCGCTAGCGGCGACCTCGCGTAGGACACGCCTGGGACGCCTGACGGATCGCGCGGGTGGCGCTCGTCGCCTGGCGGCTCACGACGCCGCGCTACGCGGACCTCTCGGGCGAGGGGGCGCGTCGCGCGGGGGGACGGTGGAATCCGCGCGGGGCGGCGGTGGTCTACGCCGGCGACCATCCCGCGCTGGCGGTCGCCGAGTACCTCGTGCACGTGCGTGACCCCGAGGACCTGCCCGACGCGCTCGTCTTTCTGCGCATCGCGGTCCCGGACGACGTCGCGGTCGCCGTCGCGACGCGCGCGGAGCTGGAGCGCGCCGATCCGGACTGGCGTCGTGCGGCGGCGCCGGCGTGCCTGACGATGGGGGCGGCGTGGCTCGCCACCGGTGTGGCCGCCGTCCTCCGCGTGCCCTCTGCGGTGGTCCCGCTCGCCGAGAACGTGCTGCTCAACCCCGCGCACCCGCACGCGGCGCGGTGGGCGATCGTCGAAACGGTACCCTACACGTTCGAGCCGCGCCTGCTGGACCCGGGCCGCCGGTGATCGACCGCGTCTACCACTCCGCTCCATACCTCCATGTCGATCACACATCGTCGTCCGTCCGTGTCCGCCGTCCTCGTGTCGCTGCTGCTTGGCGCGTCCGGGCGCGCGACCGCGCAGGCGACGCCGCTGCCGCAGATCACCGCCCGCGACGGGCGCCACGCGCTCGTCGTCGACGGGCACCCCTTCCTGATGCTGGGCGCGCAGGTCAACAACTCGAGCAACTACCCGGCGATGCTGCCGCGCGTCTGGCCGACGATCCGCGCACTTCACGCCAACACCGTCGAGGTGCCGGTCGCCTGGGAACAGCTCGAGCCAGTGGAGGGGCGGTTCGACTTCTCGTTCGTCGACACGCTCGTCCAACAGGCACGCGCCAATCGCGTCCACCTGGTCCTGCTCTGGTTCGGCACGTGGAAGAACACGGGGCCGAGCTACGCGCCCGAGTGGGTCAAGACCAACGGACAGCGCTTCCCGCGCATGCGGACGCGCGACGGGCACACGCACTACGTGCTCTCGCCACACGGCCGCGCGACCCTCGACGCCGACAAGCGGGCGTTCGTGCAGCTCCTGCAGCACCTGCGCGACATCGATCCCGGGCACACCGTGATCATGGTGCAGCCCGAGAACGAGGTTGGCAGCTACGGTAACCCGCGCGACTTCTCGCCGGCGGCGCAACGTCTGTTCGATGGGTCCGTTCCGGGCGAGTTGGTGCGTGCCCTCGGGCGGTCGCCAGGAACGTGGAGCGCCGTGTTCGGCGCTCGCGCGGATCAGGCGTTCAACGCGTGGTACACCGCGCGCTACATCGACGAGATCGCCGCGGCGGGCAAGGCCGTGTTGAACCTGCCGATGTACTGCAACGCGTCGCTCAGCAGCCCGTTCACCGAAGCAGGGGCGGAAGGCACCGCGAGCGGCGGGCCTAACTGGAACGTGATCGCGATCTGGAAGGCGGCCGCTCCGCACATCGACGTCGTCGCCCCCGACATCTACACCCGGGACT
>DASWUT010000798.1:0-2805 GCA_036401455.1 Gemmatirosa sp.
AGCGGCCCGGGGCGGTCAAGGTACGACGAGCGTCGTTTGGAGATTCGGGTCCTCTGATCAGTCGCCACCCGCGACGCTCGCGATACAACCGGCTGTAATGCCGGCCTCGATACCGGCGCCAGCGATTGCGACACCAGCCACCGCACCGACCACTACTTCCGACCCCCCGACTGCGATGATGGCGTCGGCGCCGAAGCTGCCAATCGCAGATGACGACACACCTGAGAGGATTCGGCTGCCGATGGAGGCGAAGGTCGCTCGCCCACCGATCGAGAACATGGCCGAGATTTGCTGTACCGTGCTCAAGCCCAAGAAATGGCCGCCGGCCTCAAGGTATACGCCCCGGGCCAGAGCCGTTCCGAGAGTACCACCTGCTACTCCCGCTAACGCGTATTTATTGGCCGACGCGACGCACGATCCGATCTTGCGGACGGCCGCGACGAAGCCGCTCGAAGGATTCTGCGGTGGCTTACTCGCCGGCCTCGCACCCGGCCCGCCCGGCCCCGGCCCCTTCGGCCCCGCCCCAGCTGGGAGGCCGCCCGGGCCGGGACCGGCACTCCCGTCATCGCCACCGTCGTCGCCACCCCCGCCGCACTCGGTCAGGGACACGCGGTGAGTTGTCACTGTCACACCACCGGACGTTGTGTTGTTGTCCCAGAAGTCGAGGCACACGTCCAGCCCAGAGGGATCGGAGTACGTAACACATCTACACGGCGATGATACTCTGGCGGGGGTCCGCGGCCGGCCTCCGGGCGGCGCGCGGGCCCCCGCCTTTCTCACGCGCGATCCGGCCGTCGGGCCGGCGCCGTGGGCGCACGGGTGGGACACGTCGGAGGGCCGGCACGATGCCGCCCCCTCCGCCCCACCCCTCGGAGGCTCGCCCATGCCGTCGCCCGCACCCGCCGCCTACCGCCCGCCCCGACCCACGCCGCCCGCGCTCCCCTCGGCGGCCGGCCGCGTGCCCGCCTCACTCACCGCGGACGACAAGGTCGCGTTCGCCCTCGGCTTCCCGGTCCACGTCGGCGTCGACACCGGCAAGAGCTTCCACCAGCTCGTCGCCCGCGGCCCCGACGGGCGCCGCCGGCCGGCGCGCCGCGTCGACGTCTCGCGCGCGAGCTTCGAGGCCGCGCACCAGTTCCTCGCCGACACGTTCGGCGCCGCGCCAGCCCAGGTGCTCGTGGGCGTCGAGTTCGCCGGGCACCACGGCGTGACGTTTACCGCGTTCCTGCGCGCGCGGGGCTACGCCGTCGTCGCGGTCCTGCCGTCCGTGACCAAGAAGCTCAAGGAGGTCGAGGACAACAGCCCGCGGAAGGACGACGCCAAGGACGCCGCCCAGATCTGCAAGCTGCTCGCGTCGGGGCTGTTCGTGGGCGTGCCCCAGCTCTCCGCGGCGGTGGCCGAGATGCGCGTGCTCGCGACCGAGCGGCACCGACTCGCGGTCGAGGCGACGCGGCTCAAGAACCGGCTGCACGCCGTGCTCGACGTGGTGTGGCCCGAGTTCGCGCCGTCATTCGCCACGCTGCTGGCGCCGACCCCGCTCGCGCTGCTCCGGCGCTGGCCGCTGCCGGCCGACGTCGTCGCGGCCTCGCCCCGCACGGTGCGGGCGCTCGTGAAAGAGGTCTCGCGCAACCACATCAGCGCCGCGCGGGTCGATGACCTGATCGCCGTTGCGCGCGAGACCGTCGGCGTAAGCGCGGCAGCCGACGCCCGGCGTGCCGAGGTCCACCGCCTGCTCGACCGCTACGACCTCCTCCGCGTTCAAGCCGCAGCGCTCGAGAGCCGGCTCGAGGAACTGGTCGCCGCACACCCGGGCGCCCGCGCGCTGGCGACGGTGCCGGAGGTGAGCGCCGTGTGCGCCGCGACGCTCGTGGCCGAACTCGGCACGCCGGAGACGTTCGTGGCACCGCGGCAGGTGCTCAAGCTGGCGGGGATGAACCTGGCCCGCAAAGAGAGCGGCACGAGCGTGCGGGGGCGCGTGAAGCAGACCAAGCGCGGGCGCCCGCTGCTCCGGCGCCAGCTTTTCCTCTTGGCCGGCCGCTGGTGCTCGGGGCGTGGCCTGTACCGGGCCGACTACCTCGCGCTCAAGGCCCGGAATGGCGGCTCGAACACGCGCGCCATGTGCGCGATCGCGCGCCGGCTCGTGCCGCTGCTCCTGCACGTCATGCAATCGGGTGAGCCGTTCGACGTGGAACGGTGGCGCGGCGGGCGCACGGTGCTGCCGCCCCCGCCCGCGCGCGGCCGCTACCGGCAGGCCGCCTAACAACCGGAGCCCGAGCGATGCCCTGCTGTTGAGCCGCGCGTAGGCGGCGGGCCAGACCCCGACCGAGTCGAGGCCCGCGGTGGCGGATGGCGATTCCGCCCGCCGCCGCGGTGACCTCCTCCTAACACTCGTCGCACGCCCGCCGTCGGCCCCGCAAGCGCCCGTGAAGATGTGTTGGACCGTGCAACGCCCGTGAGCGAGCGACGGGCGTCGGCGAGTCCCCAGGAGCTTTGATCGTCGCGCGAGGGGTCCGGACGTACGCTGCCGTCGAGCGGCGCTGATTGACAACCGTTCGTACCCGTGTGCACGCGCGGTGCGCCCGCGCGGCGGGGGCAGGCCCGAAAACAGGAACGTGGGACAGCCAGACGGCGTCACCACCGGGCAGATAGGCAGCCGCCCCGCCCCCACCCGCCGCGCCCCGTGCGACTGGCCGGGCGCGGCGCCGAGGCCCGACGTAACCCCCGGCCCGCCGCGCGCCCGAGCGAGAGACAGCGGTGGCGAGGCCCCACGACCCGGATGGCCCGCGCGCACTGGCTAACGCCAGC
>DASWUT010000799.1:0-15088 GCA_036401455.1 Gemmatirosa sp.
CGATTTGCGTCTGCCGGACGCGGCGCGCAGCGCGCTCGCGGCGCGGCACGGCGGGTGCCACACAGCCCGTCGTCGCGTCGGACGCCCCGCGCGTCTGCAGCACGGGTCTACGGCGCAGCAGGTCGGAACTGGGCAGGGGCACGCTGGGTACGGATGTTTAACGCTCTGGAGGTTACCCCTTTGAACGGTCGCATCAACATCGCCCGCCGGGCCGCCGTGACCGCCGCAGGGCTCGGCGCCCTGGCGGCTCTTCTTCCCCTCACGTCCGCGACTGCGCAGCAGCGTGGCACGCCCGACCCCAACGCGCCGCGCGTGATGGTCGCCGTTTTCCGCAGCACGGACAAGAACTCCGGTGTGCGGGCGGCCGACGCGGTGCGCGATCGCCTGATCGGCGACTTCAACCTGAAGCAGCTCTACGTGCTGCCGAAGGCGGACATCAACGCCAACCTCGAGGCGTCGGGATTCCCGACGAACGAGGCGCTCGCGCCGCACGACGCGCGCGCGCTCGCGCAGCAGCTGCGCGCCGACGAGTACGTCACGGGTACGGTGTCGAGCACCGGCGGCCAGACGAGGGTCGATGCCGCGATGGTGCTGACGCGCGACAACTCGCTCGTTCAGCCGCTCGGCTCGTACCAGGTCAACAAGCCGGATCAGGCGGCGCAGCAGATCTCGCGCGAGTTCGAAGCCGCGCAGCGTGCGTTCACGGCCGAGCGTGATTGCGTGAACAACGCGCGCGACAAGAAGATTCCGGAGGCGGTCGCGGCCGCGCAGCGCGGCATCGCGGCATATCCGAAGACGACGCTCGCGCGTGTCTGCCTCGCCAACATCTACGTCACGCAGCGCGATCAGGACACGACCAACGCCGCGCGAGTCAAGACGTACAACGACTCCGCGCTCGGCGTCGCGCGCCAGATCCTCGCGCTCGATGCGAACAGCCTGCCGGCGCTGCGGATTCAGTACGCCGCGCTGCAGGCGGCCGGGCAGCGGGATTCCGCGACCAACGTGCTGCTCCGCCTCGTCGCGGCGGACCCGACCAACACGCGGCTTCGTGAGCAGGTCATCAACGAGTACGCCGCGAACGGGCAGGCGTCGAGTGCGCTCCCGCTCGTGAAGCAACTCGTGACCGACAACCCGGGCGACCCGACCTATCTACAGCTGCAGACCCGCGTTCAGCTCGCGGCGAAGGACTACAAGGGGGCGGTCACGTCGTTCCAGGAGCTCGCAAAAGAGGATACGACGTCGGCGACCGCCGACCTCTACTCGCGCGTGGCGATCGGAGCGCGCCTCGACAGTCAGCCGCAGGTCGCATCGCAGCTGCTCGCCGAGGGTGTGAAGCGTTATCCGAACAACGGCGGCCTGCTCACCGACTACGCCGATGCGCTCGCCGCGTCGGGGCAGACGCAGCAGGCGATCGACCTGCTCAACCGGATGGCCCAGACCAACCCGAAGACGCCGGGCCTCTACACGGCGATGGCCAACCTCTACACGCAGCTGAAGCGCCCGGACGACGCGTTCAAGGCGCTGCAGCAGGCGCAGGCCAACGGCGACAGCGCGAGCACGATTTCGGACGCGGCCGTGAACCTCGGCGCGACGGCCTACCAGGCCGCGAGCGCGTCGAAGTCGGTCGCTGACTACCAGCGTGCGATCTCGATCCTCGAGTTTGCCAACAAGACGAACCGTACCGATCGCGGCCAGTTCTTCCTCGGCGTCGCATCGCTGGGTCTCGGCGGCCAGCTGCTGCAGGACGCGCAGAAGAACCGAAGCTGCGAGGCGGTCGCGGGTGCGCGGACGGCGTTCAACACCGCGCAGCTCAACCTCCCGGCGGGTGGACGCGTGAACCCGCAGGGCGCGCAGCAGGCGCTCGCCGCGCTCGCGCAGTACTCGCCGTATCCGGATCAGCTCGGGGCGGCACTCAAGTGCGGATCCGCACCGGCGCGTAGCGGTCGGTAAGCCGCCGGCGCCGCCGGCGCGTGAACGCCCCCGCCCAACACGGGCGGGGGCGTTCGCGTTTGCGCGTCCCCACTCGGCACGTTTTGCCCGCGTGCGACGTGGTTGCTCGCGGGGAGCGCCGCGCGTACCTTCTTCCGCCCGATGGACGACGGCGCACGTTGGGACGTTCCGTATCACGCGCCGGTCATGGCCGCCGAGATCGTGCAGCTGCTGGCCGACGCGCCGTCGGTCGCACGCACGACGGCGGAGGCTGGCCCGCTGGTGCTCGACGGAACGCTCGGTGGCGGCGGCCATTCGCTCGCGCTGCTCGAGGCCGGGTGGCGCGTCGTCGCGCTGGACCGCGACCCAGACGCTGTTGCTGGCGCGACGCAGCGGTTGGAGCGTTGGATCGCGTCGGGACATCTGCGGATCGCGCGCGCCAACTACGCCGACGCCGCGGCGGCGCTCGCGTCGCTCGGTGAAACGGCGTCCGTCGACGGCGCGCTCCTCGACCTCGGTATCTCTTCCCACCAGATCGACATGCCCGAGCGCGGCTTCTCGTTTCGGCAGGGCGCGCCGCTCGACATGCGGATGGGGGGCGACGCGGAGCCGACCGGCGCGGACGCCGCGGCCGTACTGAACGAGGCGGACGAGCGGACGCTCGCGACGATGTTCCGCGAGCATGGCGGGGAGCCGCGCGCTGGGCGCCCCGCCCGCGAGATCGTGCGCCGCCGCGCGCGCACGCCGATGGCGACGAGTGACGATCTGGTGGGCGCGATTCGCGGCGCGTTCGGTCCGCGCACTGGGCCGGCGGAGTTCGCGCGCCTATTCCAGGCCGTTCGCATCGCGGTGAACGACGAAGCGGGATCGCTCGCCCGCGCGCTCCCCGCGATCCGCGACCTGCTGCGCCCGGGCGGGCGGATGGCCGTACTGGCGTACCACTCGGGCGAGGACCGTGCGGTGAAGCATGCGTTCCGCGACTGGAGCGCCCGATGCGTGTGTCCGCCGCGGCGGCTCGTCTGCGATTGCGGACACGTCGCGCTCGGGCAGCTCGTCACGCGCAAGGCCGCGACGCCGGACGCGACAGAGGTGGCGCGCAATCCGCGCGCGCGGAGCGCGAAGCTGCGCGTGTGGGAGCGCGCGGCGTGAGTCGGGGCGGGGGCGCATCGTCGGCCCGTCGCGCCGCGTCGCGCACGCCGCGTCCCGGACGGGGCCGAGCGCGGATCGCGCTCGCGCTCTGCCTGTTCGTGCTCGTCGGCGCCGCCGTCGTGTGGCGCCGGAGCGTGGGGATCGCGCGCGCGCGTGCACTTCGCACCCTCGTCGCGCGCCAGGCGCAACTCGAAGCCGAGCGCTCGTCACTCGATGCGGCGGTGCGGCTCGCCGCGGCACGCGCACACGTCGGGAGCGTCGCCGAGGCGCGCCTCGGCATGCGCGTGCCGAGCGACACGCAACTCGTGCTCGTATCGCGGGCGCCGGGCGCTCCCGCGGCCGCTCGTTAGGCAGTCAGCAATCCACCGGTCGTGCGACTTCCTCGGTTCGATCGTTCTGCCGTCGTCCACGGCTCGCTCGTGCTCTTCGTGGGCGCGATCGTCGTGAAGGCGGCGCAGGTGCAGCTTTTCCAGGCCGACCGGTGGCGGTCGAGCGCGGCGAGGCAGCAGGTCGCGGATGCATCGCTTCCCGCACCGCGTGGCGCGGTCACGGATGCGAGCGGGCGCGTGCTCGTCGAGAGCCGCCAGCTCGTGCAGCTGCGCGTCGCGCCGCGCGAGGTGCAGGACCGGGCGGCGCTCCGCCGCGCGCTCGTTGCCGCCCGCGTTCCGGCGCCCTGGGTGACACGCGCGGTGGACAGCGCGCGCGCATGGGTCGAACTGCCGGGCCGGTACCTGCCGAGCGACGCGGCAGCGGCGATGGCATTGCGCGGCGTGCACCCCGTCCCCGTCGTCGACCGGATGTCGAACGCGACGGAGGGCATCCGCCGCATCGTCGGGCGGCTCGATCCGTCAGGCGAGCCGCTCGACGGCGTCGAGCTCGCGCTCGATGGCGTGCTACGAGGGGAGCGGGGGACCGCGCTCCTGCTGCGCGACGCCCGCGGTGGCCGGTTCGAGTCGCCGAGTGTGCAGTCGGTCGCGGCGCGGCCCGGGCGGACGGTCGCCCTCACGCTCAACTGGACGCTGCAGGACATCTGCGAGCGCGCACTCGCCGACGCCGTCGCGCGCATGTCGGCGTCGGGGGGCGACATCGTCGTGCTCGACCCGAAAACGGGCGAGGTGCTTGCGCTCGCGAGCCAGCGCCCGGACGCGCGAACGACGGCGGCGACGACGATCGCCGAGCCGTTCGAGCCGGGATCGACGGCGAAGCCGTTCATGGCCGCAGCGCTGTTGCGGTTAGGCAAGGCGCACCTCGACGACGTCGTCAACACCGAGGATGGCGTCTGGACGACCAACGGCCGGACGATTCACGACGTGCACAAGGCGAGCTCGCTCACGCTGCGCGACGTGATCCGATTCTCGAGCAACATCGGGATCGTGAAGTTCTCGAGCCGGCTCACTCCGCACGAACAGTACGAAGCGCTGCGCGACGTCGGGTTCGGCACGCCGACGGGCGTTCCGTATCCGGCGGAGGCCGCGGGAACTCTCCGCGCGCCCGCCAAGTGGACGGCGCAATCGCCCGCCTCGCTCGCGCTGGGCTACGAGGTGTCAGCGACGCCGCTGCAGCTCGCGGCCGCGTACGGCGCCATTGCCAACGGCGGTGAGTTGCTCGAGCCGGCGCTCGTGCGCGAGGTGCGCGACGCGGACGGCACGGTGGTCTTCCACCACCGCCCGCGCGTCGTCCGGCGCGTGATGCCGGTCGGGGTCGCGGCCGAGATACGCACGATGCTCAAGAGCGTGGTCGACAGCGGGACAGCGGCCGATGCGGACCTGAAGAGCTTCGCGTTAGGCGGCAAGAGCGGCACGGTCCGTCGCATCGAGCGCGGGGTGGGGTACGCGGCCGGGCACTACAACGCGGTGTTCGCCGGGATCTTTCCGATCGAGTCACCGCAGTTCGTGATCGTCGTGAAGCTCGACAATCCGGCGGGCGTGTACTACGGGGGGAAGACGGCGGCCCCGGTGTCGAAGGTCGTCCTCGAAGCGGCGCTCGCGGCTCGCGACGCGGCACTCGACCGCGCCTCGCTCGCCGCGGACGTGTTGCCGCGCGCGCGCGAAGCGTTCCGCCCGCATCCGACGCCGACGCGCCCGACGGCCGTGGCCGATGCGGGCGCGGCGCACGACTCCGCGCCCGCACCGGCGTCACTCGTACCGGCCGAATTGCGGCGCGACGGCGATGCGCCAGCGGCGGACCCCGCGCCCGTGCGCGTCGTGCTCGATCTTCCGGTCCGCACGGCGCGTGTTGGCGAGACGACGGCATTCGCCGCGCCGCCGCGCGCGGTGCCGCCCGTGCATGGCCTGCCGTTGCGCGACGCGCTGTTCGCGCTGCAGCGGGCGGGCTTCGACGTGCGGGTCGCGCCTGTCACATTGGGCGGCGCTGCCGCGCGCATGCTCGGGCATCCGGCGTTGAAGACGGTTCCCGCGGCGGGCGCGGTCGCGGCGGCCGGTGCGGTCGTCACGTTGTACCGGCAACCGTGATGGCGGGCGAGACGCTGGGCGCGGGCGCTTCCGACGAGGCCCGGTCCGCGACGGCGATCCCGAGCGCGCGCATCGCCGACGCGCTCGCGCGGGCCGGGCTTCTTGCGGCAACGACGGGGCGGCTGCCCGACCTGGTCGCCGGGATCACGGACGACAGTCGTCGCGTGATGGCCGGCGCGCTGTTCGTCGCCGTGCAGGGTGCGCTCGACGACGGACATCGCTACCTCGATGCCGCGGCGCACGGCGGCGCCGCGCTCGCACTCGTCGAGCGTGCGGAGGCGACCACACTGCCAGCGCTCATCGTGCGCGACGGCCGTCGTGCCGCCGCCGTGGCGGCCGCAGCGTTCTACGGCGACCCTGCTGCGAGTCTCACGCTCGTCGGCGTCACGGGAACGAACGGGAAGACGACGACGGTGGCGATGCTGCGGCACCTGCTCGATGCACCGGGCGCGCGTGCGGCATCGGTCGGCACGCTCGGGGTGCTCGTCGGATCGGCCGGCACTGCGTTGGACGGCGGCGGCGGGTTGACGACACCTGGCCCGGTCGAGTTGCAACGGGTGTTGCGCGCGCTCGCCGATTCTGGCGTGCGCACGGTGGCCATGGAGGTCTCGTCGCACGCGCTCGAGCAGCGACGGGTCGAGGGCGTACGATTCGCCGCGGCGGTGTTCACCAACTTCACGCGCGACCATCTCGACTACCACGGGACGATGGACGCCTACTTCGCGGCGAAGGCGCGTCTCGTCGGCGCGATCGCACCGGACGGCGCTGCCGTCGTGAATGCGGACGATCCGGCGTGGATGGCGCTCCCGGCGGCGCCGCGCATGGTGCGCTGGGGCGTCGCCGCCGACACCGCCAGCGCGAGCGCGCGAGCGCTCGACGTCGCGGCTGTCGGCGCGCGTGCGGACGGCGCGACGACCCGCTTCTCGCTCATCGCCGGCGGCACGACGAGCACCGCGTGCGTGCCGCTCGTCGGCGACTACAACGTCGCGAACGCGCTCGGCGCGGCCGCGGCCGCATGGACGTTAGGCATGGCGCCCGACGCGTGCGCGGAGCGACTCGCGTCGCTTCCCCAGGTGCCCGGGCGGTTGGAACTGCTGCGGACGCGGCCGGTGGTGCTCCGCGATTACGCGCACACGCCCGACTCGCTCGCACGCGCGCTCGCCGCGGTGCGGCCGTTCGCGCGCGGGCGCGTGCTCGTCGTGTTCGGTGCCGGCGGCGACCGCGATCGTGGGAAACGGCCGGAGATGGCGCGCGCCGCGGAGGCGGGCGCGGACGTCGTCGTGCTCACGAGCGACAACCCGCGCACGGAGGACCCTGAGCGCATCCTCGACGACGTCGCCGCCGGCCTAACGCGGCCGTATGAGCGGATCGAGGATCGCCGCGCCGCGATCGAGCGGGCGCTCGCGCTCGCCGGACCCGACGACGTCGTGCTGCTCGCGGGCAAGGGACACGAGACGTATCAGATCCGCGGCACGACGTCGTTCCCTTTCGACGAGGCCGCGATCGTCCGCGAGCTGTCCGCGTCCCGCCGTGGGGTGGGGAACGACGCGTGAGTGGCGAAACCGCACCGTCGGGCGCGTTCCCATTCTGGACGTTCGACCGCGCCGCGGACGCGCTGGCCGACGTCGCGATCGCTCCCTTGCCGCGCGGTACGACGCCGCTGCGAGCGGTCGCGACCGACACACGCGCGCTCGCCGACGGCGACCTGTTCGTCGCGCTCGAGGGCGAACGCTTCGACGCGCACGACTTCCTGGCCGCCGCAGTCGCTCGCGGGGCGCGGGCGCTGGTCGTGCGCGACGCGACGCGGGCCGCGGACCTCGCCGTGCCCGTCTACGCGGTACGCGAGACGCGGAATGCGTTAGGCAGTCTCGCGCACTTTCGTCGACGTGCCTGGGCGCGGCCGGGCCGCGCGGTGCTCGGCGTCGCCGGTTCGAACGGGAAGACGAGCACGAAAGAGCTGCTGCGCGCGTCGCTCGGCGCGGCGCGCGCGGTGCACGCGACGACGGGCAACCTGAACAATCTCGTCGGCGTGCCGCTCACGCTCCTCGCGCTTCCGGACGCGGCCGACGTCGCCGTCGTCGAGATGGGGACCAACGCGCCGGGCGAGATCGCCGCCCTCCGCGCGATCGTCGAACCGGACGTCGTCGTCATGACGTCGATCGGCGAGGAACATCTCGAGGGGTTGGGCGACGTCGCAGGCGTGTTGCGTGAGGAGAGCGACGCGTTCGATGGTGCCGAGCTCGCGATCGTGCCGGCCGATCAGCCCGAGGTCGCCGCGGCCGCGCTGGGGCGCGCGCGCACGGTGATCACGGCGGGGCTCGACGCGGGCGATGTGCGCGCGGACCGCTGGTCACTCCGTGCGGACGGAACCGGCGCGTTGGTCGTCGACGGCGTCGAGTTTCGGCCGCCGCTGCGCGGCGCACACAACCTGCGTAACGCGATGCTCGCCGTCGCTGCCGCGCGCGTTCTCGGAGTGCCGCTCGCTGACGCGGCGCGCGGCATCGCGTCGATGCCCGTACCGAGCATGCGGACCGCGTGGACGGCGCTCGGCGCGGCGACGCTGATCAACGATGCGTATAACGCGAACCCGCCGTCGACGCGCGCCGCGCTCGACCTTCTCGCCATGGTGGGCGCCGCGCGGGACGGAACTTCCGCGCGTCAGCGAATCGCCGTCCTCGGAACGATGCGCGAACTTGGCGCAGGGGCCGCGGCGCTGCACGACGACCTCGCGCGGTACGCACTTGCGCGCGACATCGACGTCCTCGCGGCGGTCGGCGATTTCGCCGACGCGCTCGCGCGTGTTGCGCCGGACGATCCGCGGGTCGTGTCGGCGGCGGACCCGGTCGCGCTCTGGCCGCAGCTCGAAGCGCGTATCGCTCCCGGCGCCGTCATCTTGCTCAAGGGCTCACGGGGCGTACGCCTCGAACAACTCGTTCCTTTCCTCGAAGCGTGGGCGACTGCCGGCGCGACGCGCGCCTGACGCGCCCCACGCCCGACCGCCGACGTCGTGCTCTACTACCTGCTCCAGCCGCTCGCGCGCGTCGCGACGGTGTTCAACCTGCTCAACTACATCACGTTCCGCGCGGCCGGAGCATTCGTCACCGCGCTGCTCGTTGCGTTCATCGTCGGGCCGATCATCATCCGTCGCCTGCACGCGCTGTCGGTGAACCAAGTGGTGCGCGAGGGAACGCCGGTCACGCACGCGGGCAAGGGGTCGACGCCGACGATGGGCGGCGTCATCATCCTCGCGGCCACGCTCGTCCCGGTCGCGCTCTGGGGCCGGTTCAACTCGCGCGGCGGCGCGTACATGGTGATCGCGACGTTGGTCACGGCGTGGATGGGTGGGATCGGGTTCCTGGACGACTACCTCAAACTGCGCCAGAAGCGGCTCGGCCTGAAGAATGAAGGCCTCGTCGAGCGGTACAAACTCGCCGGGCAGGTGAGTGCGGGCGTCGCCCTCGCGCTCTATCTGTGGCTCGTGCCGCTGTCGACGTTGCCTGGCGCATCGACGACGTTGCCGTTCTTCAAGTACGTGCTCATCGCGCCAGCCGGCGCAGCATTCGCGTGGCTGTACGTTCCGTGGGTGACGTTCGTGCTCACCGGCGCGAGCAACGCGGTGAACATCACGGATGGCCTCGACGGACTCGCGACGGGGCTCGTGGCGATCGCGGCGGGCACGCTCGGCATCTTCGCGTACCTGTTCGGGCGAATCGATACCAGCGCGCACCTGCTGATCTTCTACGTGCGCGGGGCGGGGGAACTCACCGTGTTCTGTGCCGCGGTGCTCGGTGCGTGCATCGGGTTCCTCTGGTTCAACACGTTCCCGGCGCAGGTGTTCATGGGCGACACGGGCTCGCTCGCGCTCGGCGGTGCGCTCGGCGCGGTGTCGATTCTGCTCAAGAGCGAGTTCCTGCTGCTGATGATCGGCGGCGTGTTCGTCGGCGAGATGGTGAGCGTGATCCTGCAGCGGTTCGTGTTCAAGTTCCGCCGGCGGCGACATGGGCTCGAGTATGCGCAGACGCATCGCGTGTTCCTGCGAGCACCGCTGCACCATCATTTCGAGTTGAAGGGCTGGCCGGAAACGCAGGTCGTCGTTCGGTTCTGGATCCTGGGAATCCTGTGCGCGATTCTCGCGCTCAGCACACTCAAGCTGCGCTGACGCGACGAGGGCGGCGGGTGTGAACACGGGCATCTTTCGGGGCCGTGCACCGGGCGAGGTCGCGGTCGTCGGGCTTGGCAAGAGCGGGCGAAGCGCCGCCGAGCTCCTCGCGCGCGACGGGCAGCGGGTGTACGCGTCCGACGCGCGCGCAGGCGATGCGGCGCGCGCCGCGGCAGACGGTCTGCAAGCGTTGGGCGTCGCCGTACAACTCGGCGCGCACGATCTCGCGCGCATCGCTCGCGCGGCGCTCGTCGTCGCGAGCCCGGGCGTGCCGCCGGACGCGCCCGCACTCGCGACGGCACGCACCGCGGGCGTCCCGATCGTGGGCGAGATCGAGGTCGCGCTCCACTATCTGCCGTCGCTTCGGTACATCGCGGTCACCGGAACGAACGGCAAGACGACGACGACGGCGCTCGTCGGCCACATGCTTCGTGCGTTGGGGCTGGACGCGGTCGACGCCGGGAACATCGGCACCCCGCTCGCGGCACTCGCGCTCGCGACGTCGCCGCCGGAATGGGCCGCGCTCGAGCTGTCGTCGTTCCAGCTGCACGACACGCCGAGCGTGCGGCCGACGGTCGGCGTCGTGACGAACCTCGCGCCCGATCACCTGGACCGGTACGCGTCGGTCGACGAGTACTACGGCGACAAGGCCCGGCTCTACGCGAACGCGACGTCCGCTGCCCGGTGGGTGACCAACGCGGACGACGCCGAGGCGATGCGACTGTACACGCGTGTGCTGCCGCGTGGCACCGAGCTACCCGGCGAGACGTTCACCTTCTCGCTGCACGACGCCGCGTCCGCCGCGTCGTATGACCGCGGGGCGGACGTGCTCACGCTTTTGGGCGCGCCGCTGCTCCCGCGCCGCGAAATCGCGCTGCTCGGTGACCACAACGTCGCGAACGCGCTCGCGGCCGCGCTGGCGGTGAGCGTCGCCGACGCGGCGCACCGTACGTCGGATGCGCGCGCGCGCATGGCCGACGCACTCCGGACGTTCCGCGCGCTCCCCAACCGCATGGAGGTCGTCGGCACGTTTGCCGGCGTGACGTGGATCAACGACTCGAAGGCGACGAACGTCAGTTCGACACGCGTCGCGCTCGACGGCATGCGTCAGCCGTACGTGCTGCTGCTCGGCGGGCGGCACAAGGGGGAGCCGTACACGATGCTGGCCGAGCCGTTCGCGCGGCACGGGCGCGCGATCCTCGCCTATGGTGAGGCGGCGCCGATCGTCGCGCAGGATCTCGACGGGCTCGCGCCCGTCGAGGTGCTCGGATCCGACTTCGACGCCGTGTGCGCGCGCGCGCGCGCCCTCGCCGCGCCGGGCGAGGCAGTGCTGCTCTCGCCGGCGTGTTCCAGCTTCGACATGTTTGCGAACTACGAGGCGCGCGGCATCGCCTTCCGCGAATGCGCGGCGCGCCCGGCCTGACCTCCCGCCCGCCGTCCGTCCCTCTCCGCCGCACCCGCCGTCCCGATGCCCGCCGTGACCACGCCGCTCGCCCCTGCCGCGTACGACCGTCGTTCGCTGCCTCGCGCCGCCGATGATGCGGCGACGGAGGAGCCGCGTGCCGCGCCGCGCGGGGACGTGCGCGAGCGGTGGAAGATGGGCGTCGAGGCGCGCGCGCTCGTCCTCGTCACCGCGGCGCTGCTCGCGTTCGGGCTGGTCGTGCTGTACAGCGCGAGCGCGATCGTCGCGATGCAGGAAGGGCGCTCGAGCGCGCACTACATGTTGCGTCAGCTGCAGGGCATCGCCGCCGGCGCGGTGGTGTTCGCGGTCGTCGCGAAGACCGACGCCGAACGCTGGAAGCGCTGGGCGTGGCCGTTGATGGGCGCGGCCTACGTGACGATGATGCTCACCGTCCTGCCGTTCACGCGCCGCATCGCGCCGCCGATCCATGGGTCGCGCCGCTTCCTGCTCGGAGGGTCGATCCAGCCATCGGAGTTCGCGAAACTCGCCGTGATCGTCTGGACGGCGATGCTGCTCGTGAAAAAGCTCGAGACCGGGCAGCTGCGGCGGCTCACGAAGGGGCTGTTTCCGTTCCTGCTCGTCGTGGGCGGGCTCGCCGTGATGGGGGCGCTCGAGCCGGACCTCTCGATCGCGATGACGTTCGTGCTCATCATGGCGATCATCCTGTTTGCCGGTGGCGTCCGGATCGGGCATTTCATCGCGCTCGGGGTGTTGAGCGTGCCGGTGTTGTGGCGCGAGGTCGAGAAGCTGCAGTACGTGATGCTCCGCATCTTCGCGTTCCTCGGCACGGGCGACGCGCGTGCGGAGGTCAACTATCAGCTCAAGCAATCGCTGCTCGCGGTCGGCTCGGGCGGGCTCTTCGGCGTCGGGTACGCGCAGGGGCGGCAGCAGTACGGCTTCCTTCCGTTTCCGTACTCGGACTTCGTTGGAAGCAACATCGGCGAGGAGTGGGGGTTCATCGGGATCGTCGCGCTCACGCTCGCCTACGCCGCGTACACGTGGCTCGGGTTCCGAATCGCGCGGCAGGCCACCACGCGGTTTCAACAACTCGTCGCGGTCGGGCTGACGACGATGACGTCACTCACCGCGTACCTCCACATCGGCGTCGTGATCGGGCTGTTGCCGACCACGGGACTCACGCTGCCGTTCATCTCGTACGGGCGGTCGAATCTGATGCTGTCGATGCTGATGACGGCGATTCTCGTCAACATCGGGAGCGAGCGACAGCGCGTCGTCGGCGAGGGTGCGACCGACCCGCTCGCGAAGCTCGCGACCGCGGCGTGACGCGCGCATGCCGGACACGTTAGGCCGAGCCGACACGGGGCCGGTTCGCCTCATCGTGACCGGCGGTGGCACGGGTGGCCACCTGTACCCCGGGCTTGCCGTGGCGCGCGCGGTGGTCGCGCTCGACTCGTCGGTCGAACCGGTGTTCGTCGGCGCGCGTCGCGGGATCGAGCGCGACGTGCTGCCGACGACGGAATTTCGACACCTGCTGCTCGACCTCCACCCACTGTACCGGCAGCGGCCGTGGGAGAACTGGCGAACCGTGGCCGGGGGCGTCGCGGCGTGGAATGCGTTAGGCGCATTATTCGGTCGCGAGCGCCCGCGCGCGGTGCTCGGGACGGGCGGGTACGCGGCGGGTGCCGCGCTCGCCTACGCGATCGTCCACGGCGTGCCGGCGATGCTGCAGGAGGCGGACAGCTATCCTGGTGCCACGACGCGGCTGGTCGCGCGACGCGCGGCCGAGGTCTTCCTCGGCTTCCCCGAAGCGGCGGCGCGGCTGCACGCGGGCCCACACACCCGTGTGCACGTCTTCGGCAACCCGATCGAGCCGCCGCCAGCCACGCGCCCGACCGCCGCTGCGGCGAAACGCGCGTGGGGATTCGCGCCCGACGCGTACGTGGTGGTCGCGTTCGGCGGCAGTCAGGGTGCGCGCGCGCTGAACGAGGCGCTTGCCATGTGGGTGCGCGGCGGCGTTGCCGACGGCGTCGCGCTGATCTGGGCGACGGGGAAGGGGCAGTTCGAGCCATATGCCGCGCTCGACCGCGCGTGCGAGGGACGTGTGCGCGTCGTGCCATACCTCGCGCCGATGGCCCGCGCCTACGAGGCTGCAGACGTGGCGGTCACGCGCGCGGGCGCGATGACGATCGCCGAACTTTGTGCGTGGGGGCTGCCGAGCGTGCTCGTCCCGCTGCCGACCGCGGCCGCGGACCACCAGGCGCGGAACGCGCGCACGCTGGCCGACGCCGGTGCAGCGATTCACCTGCCGCAGCCCGAATTGAGCGGTGAGCGCCTGGCGGGCTACGTCGCCGCGCTTCGGAGTGATCCGGCAAATGCGGCCGCCATGCGGAGCGCCGCGGCTGGCCGCGGTCGCCCCGATGCGGCGGCCCGGATCGCGCAGCGCGTGGTCGAGGTCTTGCGGGCGCCGGCCGCCGCCGGCGCGCCGGTGCCCTTGCGAACTGGCGCACCGCGCGCGTCTTGAGGGGCCCCGGGGGCGCCTGCATATTGCGCCGCCCGATGCCGTTGCTTCTCACGACCGATCCCCGTCCGGTGCACTTCGTTGGCATCGCCGGCGCGGGCATGAGCGCCCTCGCCGAACTGTTCGTGCGGCGGGGTGCGACGGTCACAGGCTGCGACGCGCACCCCGAGACGGCGAGCGACCTCCGCGCGCTCGGCGTTGCGATCGCGGCGGGTCATAACCCGGCGCACGTCGCGGGCGCGCGCGCGATCGTCGTCACATCGGCGGTGCCGCGCACCCATCCAGAACTGCAGGCGGCGCGTGACGCGGGCGTGCCCGTGATCCGCCGTGCCGAGGCGCTGGCCGAAGCCGTGGCGGGCGGGCTCACGATCGGCATCGCAGGGACGCACGGCAAGACGACGACGACCGTCATGACGACCGAGGCGCTCGCCGCGGCCGGGCTCGATCCGACGGGCATCGTGGGCGGGCGGGTCGGCGCGTGGAGCGGAAACCTACGGCTGGGCAACCTCGACGGGGGTGGGCACGAACGGTTCGTGGTCGAGGCCGACGAGTACGACCGGTCGTTCCTCGCGCTCACCCCAGGCGTCGCGGTGGTGACCAACGTCGAGGCCGATCACCTCGACATCTACGCCGATCTCGCCGACATCCGCGCCGCGTTCACGGAGTTCGTCGGGCGCGCGCGTCTCGTCGTGCTCTGCGCGGACGACGCGGGTGCGACGACGCTGCCGACGCGGGCCGACTCGGAAGTGGTCCGCTACAGTGCTGCTGCCGCGGGCGGCGACACGCACCCTGACGCGCGATTGTTCGCGCGCGACGTGCGCGCGACGGCCGCCGGCGGGTCGGCGTGCGAAGTCGTCTGGGACGGCCGGACGTTAGGCACACTCGCGCTCGCCGTGCCGGGGCTGCACAACGTGCGGAATGCGCTCGCGGCCCTTGCCGTCGGGCTCCTGTTGGGCGCCGAGTTCGCCGCGCTCCGTCCGGGGCTCGAGGCCTTCGGCGGCGTGGAGCGGCGGTTCGAGCGACTTGGCGAGGTGGCCGGCGTGCTGGTGATCGACGACTACGCGCACCATCCGACCGAACTGGATGCGACGCTCGCCGCGGCGCGGGTCGCGTACCCGGGGCGTCGCATCGTCGCGGCGTTCCAGCCGCACCTCTACACGCGCACGCGCGATTTCGCGCCCGAGTTTGCCCGTGCGCTGGCGACGGCCGACGTGGCGCTCGTCGCCGACGTCTATCCCGCGCGCGAGCAGCCGATCGCGGGCGTGTCCGCCGATCTGGTGAGCGACGCGATGCGCGCGGGCGGGAAGCCTGCCGCGTGGCGTGGCTCGCGCGACGCGCTCGCCAGCGCGCTCGTGGATCGCGTTCGCCCGGGCGACGTCGTCCTGACGATCGGCGCGGGGGACGTCACGCGCACCGGACCCGAGCTGCTCGCCGCGCTC
>DASWUT010000800.1:0-1586 GCA_036401455.1 Gemmatirosa sp.
CTGCTCGGCGACGATGCCCGGCGCGAGCCGCCGCGCGCGGTCGAAGACGCGGGGTGGACGCCGCGGGTGAGCGCCGTGCTCCGCGCGCTCCGCCGCTTCCGCGAACGCGGCGCGTCGCTCGCCCCCCTCGGCGTCGTGGACGCGCGCGCGTGGGGACGCGTCGAACGCCTCGTGCCGGACACGGAGCGTAAGGCACTGCGCCCGGGCGTCGTCGTCGGACGGCCCGGGCGCGAGGTGGCAGCCGCCATCGAGGCGGCCGCGGACCGCGAGGTCGCGCGGCTCCGGGCGGAAGCGCGGCGCCGCGTCGGCGGCTGACCGCGCCGCGCGCCCGGGCGCGCGGACGCGGGCGGACGTTAGGCCATCGGCCCCGGCGCGCCCTCGCGCACGGCGATCTGGACGCCGGCCTTGGGCTCACCGTCGATCTCGAGCATGAACGTGTAGCGCCCGAACTCGGGCAGCCCGAACATGTCGAAGATCATCGGCAGATCGATCGCGATCGAGTCGATGCCGGCCGGCACCTGCGGCACGTTGATCTCGCCGCCGGGACGGGCGAGTTCCTGCCCCTTCGGGTCCTTGATGACGACTTCCGCCTTGTACGTGCGGCCGGTCTCGTCGCCGGTGAGCAGGAGGCGCGCGGCGAACGAGAGGCGCGGCAGGGTGACGGGGACCTGCACCGCCTGGATGTCGCTGAACACGCCGATGAGCGACGGCTTGCCGTCGGCCCCGACGAGGACGTGGTCGCACACGGCGACGTACTGAACGTGCATGAAAGGCGTGGGATGAGAGCTGAAGAAGCCGGCCAGACCGGAACTGCGAGGCCAATCTAACGGCGGGGGACGGGCGGGGATGATGGGGCGGCGTCCCACGACCCGCGCCCGACCACCCCCGCCCGACCAACGGCGCTCCTACACCCCCGCCGTCCCGCCCGCCTCCTGTTAGACTAACTTCGGTGGCTGTTCGGGACGGAGGGGTGGCGCGAGATGCGAACCGGGGAGGGGAGATGGAGCTCGAGGCAAAGCTGGCCGTCCTGGCCGATGCGGCCAAGTACGACGCCTCGTGCGCGTCGAGCGGGTCCAACGGACGCCGGGCCACCGCAGGCTCGGGCGGCGTGGGCTCGACCGAGGGGATGGGCATCTGCCACAGCTACACGCCCGACGGGCGCTGCGTGTCGCTGCTCAAGATCCTGCTGACCAACTACTGCGTCTACGACTGCCTCTACTGCATCAACCGGCGATCGAGCGGCGTCGCGCGAGCGCGCTTCACCCCCGACGAGGTCGTCCGCCTCACGCTCGACTTCTATCGCCGCAACTACATCGAAGGGCTCTTCCTCTCGTCCGGGATCGCGCGGTCGCCCGACCAGACGATGGAGCAGCTCGTGACCGTCGCGCGCACCCTGCGCGTCGCGCACGACTTCCAGGGCTACATCCATCTCAAGACGATCCCGCACGCGAGCCCCGAGCTCATCGCCGAGGCGGGGCGGTGGGCCGACCGGCTGAGCATCAACGCCGAGCTGCCGACGGCGGGGGACCTCGCCGCGCTCGCCCCGGAAAAGGACATGGGCGTCATTCGTGGCGCGATGACGGCCA